>JAIENH010000764.1 GCA_019751475.1 Cyclobacteriaceae bacterium | reverse complement strand
CTCTTCTCAACGAAGAAAAGGCCATCGTGTCTGACATTCCCGGTACTACCCGCGATGTGATCGAAGATGAAATGGTGCTGGGCGGCATCGCCTTCCGGTTTATTGACACGGCAGGCCTGCGCGACACCACGGACACCATCGAAGCTATTGGCGTGGGTCGCACAAAAGAGCAATTGGCAAAAGCCTCATTAATACTCTATATCGTGGACTTGGCAAACGCTACGCTGGCAGAGGTACAAACAGAATTAAAGGCTTTGGAAGGTCTTAACGCGCCCATCATCAAAATCGGGAACAAGCTTGACAAATCCCAACCTGGCTTGGTTGAGCCATTAGAAAAACAAGATTTTCTCTTCATATCGGCCATCAAAAAAACGAACCTAGACGCGCTTCATCAACGGATACTTTCTTACTTCCAAATAGACCGGGTGCGGCCAGGTGATGTGGTTGTTACCAACCTTCGACATTACGAGGCGCTTATCCAAACAAATGAGGCCCTTTCGCGTGTGCTGCGGGGTATGGACAAAGGCGTGACGGGAGATTTTCTCGCGATGGATGTGCGGCAGGCGTTACATTATTTGGGTGAGATCACCGGAGAGATAACTACTGATGATCTTCTCGAAAATATTTTTTCGAAGTTTTGTATTGGAAAGTAACCGGCCAAAATAAGCTAATATCAAACACGGTGTAAAACAGTACTAAAGTCTCCAGAGATGGCCTTTATGATGCTTTAGAAGCACTATTTGTTATCATTTATTATCCGTTTGTTTATTGCCATTTTGTACCTTATTTGTACCTTTACTCACGAGGTACAAATTTTAACAACCAACCCTTTTATTATGGAAACAAACAAAGCACTTGAAAAGATGCGGATTGAGGAAGCGTTCAACACGATCACTACAATTAAGCTTACATGCTTAAGCTCCATTCAGGCCGTATTCGATTCAAAAGAAAGTAATCAGTTAGATGTTAACTGGAGATACCTCCAGACCTTTCTTTCTGAATCCGAAGAAGTCAACCGACTACCCAGCGAACCCCGAAGGGATGTGTTTTATTTTGTGAATTACGTAGTTAACACCCTACCGAATGAGTTGACCTCGAACAAACATTATAGTTGTAAGAGGGAGCAAAATCATTTTGAAATAGCCGATTACCTAACGCAGGAAGCATTAATGGGAGAATATACCGATCGGAAATCAGTAAGCACGATATTGGAGATACTAAAAAAGCTTACCCCGGAGCAAGCTCATTACTATTTTGAAGGCGAATCAGAATTTGACATCATGCTATTTGACCTTCAACAGATAGAAACTGCCTTAAAATGGTGCAAATCAATGGCAGAAAAACACAATGCACGGGACGCCATCAAGTTGAAATCTACATTGAACGCCAACTGAAATGACCACTAAAGTCAAGCTAAGGCAAAAGCCAATTTCAGGAAACAGACAGAGTCTTTACTTGGACTTTTACCCAGCCATAGCGCACCCCGAAACAGGCGAACCTACCCGCAGGGAGTTTTTGGGAATGTACCTCTTTGACAAACCTAAAACAGTGGTTGACAAACAGCACAACAAAGAGACTTACCGGCTTGCTGAACAGATAAGGCTTAAGCGGGATAAGCAACTCAATGAAAGTGAGGTGATAACCGACCTTGAGAAACGATTGATTGAGAGGGACAAAAAAGAACAAGTCAGGGAGCAGAAAGAAAAACAGAGAACCGAGCGAAACTTTGTAGAGTACTTCAAAACACTTGCCGATAAACGTAAAGCCAGTAACCATGACAATTGGGTTTCCGCCTACAACTACCTCAACACGTTCACGAAGGGTACATTAAAGTTTGCCGATCTAAACGAACTATTTTGCATTGACTTCAAAGAGTTTCTGTTAAGCACAAAAAGCAATCGGAGTGAAAAGACAACGCTCTCCCAAAATTCGGCTGTCTCCTACTTCAACAAACTGAAAGCAGCTTTGAAACAGGCTTACAAAGATGGCCTTTTGACCTATGACCTGAACGCGAAGGTCGAACCCATTCAGCAAGCTGAAACCCAACGCAATTTTCTTACCATTGAGGAGCTCAACTCGCTTGTAAGAACAGATTGCGCAAACCCGTTATTGAAACGAGCGGCCTTGTTTTCCGCACTTACTGGATTGAGATTTTCAGATATTGAAAAATTGGTTTGGGGCGAGGTGGAATACATTGAAGGCAATGGCTATTTCATAAAATTCAAACAGCAAAAAACGAAAGGCATTGAAATGATGCCAATATCCGAACAGGCTTACAGCTTGCTGGGTGAACGTAAAGAGCCAGTCGACAAAGTATTTGACGGGCTTACGTATTCAGCATACGGCAATAAGCATTTGGCCAAATGGATTGGATTGGCCGGTATCACAAAAGAAATTACTTTTCACTCTTTCAGGCACACCTTTGCCACCATGCAGTTGAGCAAGGGAACGGACATTTACACCGTTTCAAAAATGCTGGGGCATCGTGAATTGAAAACAACCCAAGTCTATGCTAAAATTATAGATCAAACCAAACGAGAGGCAGCCGATAAAATAAAACTGGACTTTTGAGGTGCAATTTCAACACCTCAAAACTTAAACTAAAGAGAGCCTATGCAACTACAAGCTATCCAAAATAGAATCTATGATGTGAGAGGGCTAAAAGTAATGTTGGATTTTGACCTTGCCGAACTTTACGAAGTTGAAAACAGGGCATTGAAACAGGCCGTCAAAAGAAACATTGACCGTTTCCCAAACGACTTTTTGTTTCAGCTTACAAAAAAGGAATGGCAGGAGCTTATCACAAATTGTGATAAGCTACCCGAAGGCGTTAAATTCAGCCCGGCTACACCTTTTGCATTTACGGAACAAGGGGTTTCAATGCTTTCAAGTATTTTAAAAAGCAAAAAAGCCATTCAGGTAAATATTGCCGTTATGAGAGCCTTTGTTTTCATTCGGCAATATGCTCTCTCACACAAAGAGCTATCGGATAAACTCAAAGAACTTGAAACCCGATACAATAAACAGTTTAAAGATGTTGGCGAGGCACTGAACTACTTACTTCAAAAAGACAAGGAGGTAGAGACATTCAAAAAGAGAAGGCGGATAGGGTTTAAGAGTGGAGGTAAATAGCAGATAAAATATGGACTATGAACATGACCCGCCTTACTTTTTGAGCCGATTTTGGGAAGGCAATGAAGTTCCCGACTTTTATAAATTGGCAAAATATGAGATTGAAAAAAACGGCCACATTAGTATCGATTGTGATGACGAAAGTGTAAATATTTACCAACCTGTTTTAGCATACATCTTTAGCGTTTCGAGGGTTAGTGTTAGAAACATGGACGCAATGGAAGATATTCAAATTGATGGTTTGCCTTATCTTAAAACATTCATTCATGGCTACAATGAAGGGGTTGGTTATTTTGAAAACGATTTTAAGGCACTCTACTCATCTTCCAATATTGACAAACTAGTTGCTGCTATCAAAAGTAACTACTACGATACTCGATTTGAGAAAGAAGGAAAAATTGGATGGGAAAAGGTCAAGAAGTTTTTTCCTGTGAATTTAAATCATAAAACAATTAGGGAAGAAGGGTACTTTTCTGGAATAGTTAGTCGTGTCGAAGATATTGTAAGTAAACACCCGCAATTGTTTAAAGGCTTTTACGATAGGCAAACAAAGAAAGACATCCGATATTGGTTAACAGGCTTTGGAAATGAAGATATACCAACCTCAACCACGGTAGACTACGAAAAACTAAAGGATATAATAGTTGAAAATGGCCACTTTATAGCTAACACCAAAACCGATAGAGTTAAGATTTATTCACCTAAACTGGCTTTTATACTCTGTTCGGATGCTTTGCCTTCAACGAACATGGATACAAATACCCAAACCAATATTAATGGTAATGACTACCTCCAATCATACGTGGAGGGCTACAATGAGGGGATAAAATATTTTGATTCTAAATACTCTAAAGATGATGTAAGGGATATTCACATCAACTATTTTCATTCAGGATACGAAGGAGATCGCGGTTGGAACATTGTAAAAACAGAGAATATTACATTTCTTGTAATAACTCACAAAGGGGTAAAAAAAGTTGGCTACTACGCTGGAATAGTCAATCAAGTTGAAATAATTCGAAAAGAATACCCTGACGCTTTTAAGGATTTTGATAAATGTGACCACGAGTTGAACCCAAATCCAATAAAAAAGAAAAGAAGTATATCAGCCCCAGTAATTGGATTGTTCTGCAATCTTGTAAACGAAAGCCAACTATTACCAAAAGATGAAAACGAAAGTGCCGAAAGCTATTGCCGAAAGGTTTGCCTTAAATTCAAATTGAATTATACTGATAGAGTTAGGCAAAATTTCCTAACAAGCAATACCCCTTCAAATCGACTAAAGGTAAAGAACCAAATAATCAACTTAATTAAAGACAAATCTGGTCAAACCTTATCTGAATTTATTGATAAGAAATACCCACCAAAACAAAATCTGTACGCTTAATTGTACGTACACGAAAATGTACATGCCCTGTTTGTGTGAAAATCTTTGTGCGTTAAAACACAAAGAAAAATGCAAGCAGTTACCATTACCCAAATTAATCCAAACGAACTCGAAACTTTAATTGAGAACTCAATTAAAAAAGTTTTGGGTACTCAAAAAAGCGAACAGCAAACCGAACCCGACCGTTGGTTTGACCTCACCGAACTTTGCAACTACCTACCCGATAAGCCAGCGAAGGCCACGGCCTACGGCTGGGTGCATACGGGCGCAATCCCCTGCCACAAGGGCGCAAAGAAACTACGGTTTCTCAAATCCGAAATTGACCAATGGCTAAAGACGGGCAAAAGGAAGACCGTTGCCGAGTTGGCAAGCGAAGCGGATGAGTACCTAAAAAAGAAAAGAGGTAAAGCGTTATGAAAAACACCTTACCTCCAAATGATTCTTTGAACTCGCAAGGCAAAGATAGTCATAAAGCCCAACTAAGGAAGGTTTACCTCGCCTTTTACGAAAGTCCTAAAACGATGAAAGAAGTCGATAGAGAAACGGGCGTAATGCGTGAGAGCATTTGCCGCTACTGTCGAACCTTGAGATTACAAAACAGATTGTTCGCGGTCAATAAAAGACGGTGTAACGTTACCAAATATCCAAGGGTTATCGCTTGGACTTCCAATCCCGATTTAGCTCCAAAGTCAAACCAACTAAGACTCCTTTGATATGGAACTGAAACCAAATTTTGAGTTTGAGAAATTCCATATCGGTGTGGAGGAAATTAAGGCCGAAACAGAACTACTGATTAAGCAAGGCAACGAAGCTAAAGCAAGCAAGGGAATGTTTACAGTAATGGAAGCTAATGTCTGGATGGCACAGGCAAAGACCCGCCCAATTCCAAAAATGCTGCTTGGAGAGTTTTGGTTTGAAGGCGAGCTATGTATTTTGT
>JAIENH010000747.1 GCA_019751475.1 Cyclobacteriaceae bacterium | reverse complement strand
CCGAAAGCGAAATTCAAAGTGTAAAGCAGCGGTTTGAGATCATTGGCAACTCACCAATGCTTAACAATGCAGTGCGGGTGGCCATGCAGGTGGCTCCTACCGAAATGTCCGTGCTGATCACGGGCGAGAGCGGCAGTGGAAAGGAATCATTCTCAAAAATTATTCATTCACTCAGCCCGCGAAAGCATGGCCAGTTTATCGCCATCAACTGCGGGTCTATTCCCGAAGGAACGATTGATTCTGAGCTTTTTGGCCATGAAAAGGGCTCTTTTACGGGTGCACACGAAGCCCGCAAAGGCTACTTCGAGGTTACAAATGGTGGCACCATCTTCCTGGATGAAATTGGAGAAATGCCGCTCGGCA
Source organism: Cyclobacteriaceae bacterium (assembly GCA_019751475.1). Classification (GTDB taxonomy): domain Bacteria; phylum Bacteroidota; class Bacteroidia; order Cytophagales; family Cyclobacteriaceae; genus ELB16-189. The sequence continues at coordinate 5,071 of JAIENH010000747.1, read as the reverse complement.
CGCAGGCAAGGCTGCTACGTGTTTTAGAAAATGGCGAGTTCATCAAAGTAGGCTCATCAAAAGTATTGAAGACAGATGTGCGCGTGGTGGCAGCCACCAATGTAAATCTCTTGGTGAAAGTCGAGAACGGAAAATTTCGTGAAGACCTATACTATCGATTGAACAGCGTACCCATTTTTGTGCCTCCCCTGCGCGAGCGTGGCCGCGACATTGAATTGCTTTTCAGAAAGTTCGCTTCGGATTTTGCAGAGCGATACAAAGTGAAACCTATTTCATTGAACGAAGGTGCACGTGAGGTATTGCTGAAGTACCGCTTTCCTGGAAATATCCGCCAGCTCAAGAATCTGGTAGATCAGATTTCTGTGCTCTCTACGGATCAAAAAGAAATTTCTGCAGAAGTGCTCCAAACATATTTACCTCGCGAAACCAGCTTACCTGCCATTTACAAAGATGGTAGTAGTCAAGACATCTCTGAGCGCGAAATATTGTATAAGGTGCTTTTTGATATGCGCAAAGACGTGAATGAATTGAAGCGCATTGTGTTGGAAAATGTGGGTAACCCATCGCATGCAGCCCAGATCATCAAAGAAAACCCGCAGCTCTTTGCTGAAGTGCAAGGAGAACGTCCTTCATCCAATGAACCCGTTGTGCTAAACATCGCCAACAGCACAGCCTCGGCACCGCAACCCGATGAAGAAGTACAAGACATCAGCCACGTGACCGAAGATGACTCCCTCTCTATCGAAAAGAAAGAAAAAGAGCTGATTATTCGTGCCTTGACCAAGAACAACAACAGGCGCAAAAATGCGGCACGCGATTTGGGAATCTCCGAACGGACGCTCTATCGAAAAATAAAGGAGTACGAACTTGAAGATTAAATCCATCCTAGCGGTTCTATTGGTGCTTATGACGACCCACGGTTGTGGCGTCTACTCCTTTTCAGGTTCGGCTACCGCAGCCAAGTCGATGGATGTAACCCAGTTCATAAACAACACCGACTTAGCACCGGCTAACATTGGACAAACATTCACCAACCGATTGAAAGACTATTTTCAGCAAAACTCAAGTCTGCGCATCGTTACCGAAAATGGGGAACTCCACATGGAAGGTTTTATCTCCGACTACCGCATTAACCCTGTGGCCCCCGTAGCAGGGCCTGATCCGAACGCCATTAACACGGCTGCTCTTTCAAGGCTTACCATTGGTGTCAAGATAACGTACGAAGATACTCTTGAGCCGAAGAACAGCTTCAAAGACAAGACCTTCAGTTTCTACCGAGATTTTGATAACAACCTGAACTTCACAACAGTACAAGAAGATCTGGAGAAAAGAATATTTGAACAGATCTTGATTGATATCTTCAACGCTACGGTGGCAAACTGGTAATTTTCAATCATTTGCGCTCTCTCATATTTTCCATTAGTTTTACTGCTCAACCGGTATAACGAATGGATTCTTCGGGGCTCTTACACATCGTCAGGAACTTTACCAACCTCACCCCGGACGAATCGGAGGAAGTCAACGCACTATCCCGACAGTTTCCTTACAGCCAGCTATTTCACTTACTAAAGGCTCGAGCAGCCCGCGATTTAGGGCGGACAGACAAAGACGAACAATTACACGAGGCAGGCGTCTACTCAACAGACAGAAGCATTCTGAAGTGGGTGATAACAACACCCAAGAAGAAGCGAATCGCTAAACCAGTTGAAGACATTCCTGTGGAGAGAGTAGCTATTGCCACAGAAACAGTAGGTGCTGAAGAACCGGTTATCGCTATAGCGGATAAAGCTATTCCAATTACACCAAACAGCTCTCATGTATTGGAGCCAATTGCTCTCGCAGATGATGCCTTAAGAAATGACATTTACCACGAACTGGAAAAGCTCCAGAAACTCAAGCACGACTTTGAGGTGCGGGTAGACGAGTTTAATAAGATCCAATCTGAGCCAAGCCAGAAGAAAGTAAGCCGCAATCAGAAAGAACCTGTAACAGAGGCACTCCTGGAGGAAATAAAAACTACCAAGAAGAAGCTGAAGGTAGAGAACCCCAAGCAAAAGGAGCAAAACGAAATTATCGATCAATTCATCAAGACAAAGCCTGCCCTGCCTAAGGCCCAGCCACCGGTGGCCCCTGCCCCTGACTTGTCGGAAGACTCAGGCATGTTTAGCGACAACATTGTATCAGAAACCCTGGTGGACATCCTGCTAAAACAGGGCAAAAAGGAAAAGGCCATCGAGGTGCTGAAGAAGCTGATTTGGAAGTTTCCACAGAAAAAGGCTTACTTTGCCGCTCAAATTGAGAGCCTGAAAAATTAACGTATGTACACTTTACTTATTAGTCTTACCATTTTCGCATCGGTGCTGTTGGTGCTGGTTGTATTGGCCCAAAACTCAAAGGGTGGCGGTCTGTCAAGTCAGTTTGGCGGAAGCACGGCCAGCAACATGATTGGCGTGAAAAAGACAGGCGACTTACTTGAGCGACTGACCTGGGGACTCGCCATCTGCGTAATGGCTTTCTCATTGGCTACAAACTTCTCTACTCCCAGCGTAGCGGGCGCAACAGACGAAATCTTGGAGCGGGCCAAGGAGCAACAACAGTTGCCAACCACCCCTACCTTGAAGGCTGATTCAGCCGGGGCACAAAAGCCGTAACACCTATTCAGGTTTAGACAGGTGCTTTACCAGTAGCCGCTTGGCTACTGGCACGAGTGTTTGCAAGTACGGAAACTTCATCTTGGATAGTACAAGAAACGCAGCCGGGTTGGGTAAGTCTGCGTACTGTTTTACCAATGTCATCTTCATCTGCTCATAGGTATTGGTCAGGTTGTAGCGTGTAGTACATAGAAACTGTGTCTGCAAGCCTCGCATTGATTCCGAACTACTTTGATAAACCGTGATTTGATATCGATATACATTTGTCTCCTGTTCAGGAGGCTGTGTGATAAACATGTAGCCTTCATGCGCATAGAGCGGCACTACACCTACAGGCGATAGTTCACATTTCGATTCAACAAATTCATAGATGGCAGAGCCCTCTTCCACTGAGTCTTTTAACTGAGGAACGGCAAAGGCCATGATAGATTCAATCTCCTGCATGATGGCATCATCCTCAATCATCTTCTTGTAGTTCATCTCCAGGTTCTTCAGATTATCCAGCGATAGCTCCTTGGGGAACGACTCAAAAATCAGGGCCTTGTTTTCCTGCAAGGCTATGAGGTTGCGGTAATGAAAAACGAGGTCAGATAAATAAGGATACAACTCCACCCGCCCAAACGATTCCTTCACCTTCTGGAGGTAGGCCAACAGCACATACTTCTTATACTCCAGGTCAATGAGACCATCGGTAAGCCAATTGTCTTTTAATGCGTCCATAGGAATAAAATTGATTCTGGATTTAATTATACGAAAAGTCGGCTGACCTGCCAATTCTGCCATTTTTTCGCTTTCAAACTGACACTTTATGCGGGTTAGGAGTATCTTGCGACCCCAAATTGACCACAACTGTCATAAATGCTGTTTTGGCATGAAAATCGACCGTTGCGGAGCAGTTTGTTAAACTAAATCTTAAATCCATATGGCGAAAATTAATTTCAAACCGAACGAAGACCGCGTGTTGGTAGAACCCGCTGCGGCTGAAGAAAAGACCGCTTCCGGCATCATCATCCCGGACACGGCAAAAGAAAAACCCCAAAAAGGCAAAGTGATAGCAGTAGGTGAAGGCATAAAAGATAAGCCTGTAACTGTGAAAGTTGGTGAGCACATCCTCTATGGAAAGTACTCTGGCACAGAGATCACCATTGACGGCAAAGACTATCTCATCATGCGCAACTCCGACATCTTCGGTACGATCTAATTCTAACCACCAAATCAATTAAAACAGTATGGCAAAAGAAATTACATTCGATACCACCGCCCGCGACAGAATTAAGAAGGGCGTGGACAAATTGGCTAACGCGGTAAAAGTTACCCTTGGACCTAAGGGCCGCAACGTTATCCTCGACAAGAAATTTGGCGCTCCTACCGTAACAAAAGACGGTGTGTCAGTAGCCAAAGAAATTGAATTGAAAGACGCTATCGAAAACATTGGCGCGCAGCTGGTGAAAGAAGTAGCTTCCAAGACTGCCGATGCAGCCGGTGACGGTACTACTACTGCTACCGTACTGGCCCAGTCTATCTATGCTCACGGCATTAAGAACGTAGCGGCCGGTGCTAACCCGATGGATCTAAAGCGTGGTATCGACAAGGCTGTTGAAGCCGTTGTTGAAAACCTCCAGAAGCAATCCAAGAACATTAAAGGTTCACAAGAAATCACGCAGGTAGCTACCATCTCTTCTAACAACGATGTGGAGATTGGTAAAATGATTGCCACCGCCATGGACAAAGTGGGCAAAGATGGTGTGATCACCGTAGAAGAAGCAAAAGGAACAGAGACCGAAGTGAAGACCGTAGAAGGTATGCAGTTCGATCGCGGTTACCTATCCCCTTACTTCGTGACCAACACGGAGAAAATGGAAGCTGACCTTGACAGCCCTTACATTTTGATCTACGATAAGAAAGTTTCTTCCATGAAGGAATTGCTCCCGATCCTGGAAGCAACCGCACAAACTGGTAAGCCGCTGTTGATCATTGCCGAAGAAGTAGAAGGCGAAGCCCTTGCTACCCTGGTGGTGAATAAAATCCGTGGTGCTCTTCGTGTAGCTGCTGTTAAAGCTCCTGGCTTTGGCGACCGCAGAAAGGCCATGTTGGAAGACATCGCTGTCCTCACTGGAGGTAAAGTAATCTCGGAAGAAACCGGCATGAAGCTGGAGGACGCTAAGTTGGAATACCTTGGCCGTGCTGAGAAAATCAACATCGACAAAGACAACACTACGATCGTGAATGGCGCTGGCAAGAAGTCAGAAATCACCGGTCGTGTGAATCAAATTAAAGCGCAAATAGAAACGACTACATCCGACTATGACAAAGAAAAACTGCAAGAACGTTTAGCAAAATTAGCTGGAGGTGTTGCCGTACTTTATGTAGGCGCAGCTTCTGAGGTAGAAATGAAAGAGAAAAAAGACAGAGTTGATGAT
>JAIENH010000045.1 GCA_019751475.1 Cyclobacteriaceae bacterium | reverse complement strand
ATTCGCACCCGGGCCTTCCGCTACAAAGCCATTCAAGTCGAGCAGCAATCCATCATCAAAACCTCTGCGCTTGGCTTCGGTGGTTGCCAAAATTGAATTCACATACAGACCGCACACTTTCGCTTCTACCGTTACTGCTTTGGGGTTAGGTCGCTGGAAAGATGAAATGCAAACACGCGCGGGCTTCAATGTAGGGTGTTGCTCGCATGGCCAGGCGGTAATCATCACCGATACTTCGCTGGGCGAAGTAAGCGCCATGTTGGGGCCACAAAAAACAAGTGGGCGGATGTACGCATTCGATAAATCATTTTTCTCAAGCACTTGATACGTCAACTGCACCAATTCTTCCACACTATATTCCAGCGGAATGCCCATGAGTTGACAGCTTCTTTTCAGTCGCTCGTAGTGGGCGTATGCCTTGAAAAGTTTTACACCATTGACGGTTTCATAACTGCGGATGCCTTCAAACACGCCATAACCATAGTGCAGCGTTTGCCCGAACAAATCCGTCTTGGCATCTGCGGCTTTTACAAACTGCCCGTCTAAGAAAAGTACCGTGTCTTGATGATAGTAGTTCATATATTTTTAAACAATCGTTAGTATGTTACAATCCGTATAAAATAAAACCGTCCCGCTTGAGGGCGGGACGGTTGAAAATTTCTTTTACAAAATCGTCACAGCCCCGGTTTTCGGAGAATAATGACGTTAATGAGCACAAGGCTAGTATTCATCAAATTGTTGAGTCGATAAGTAGCCATTCTGTTCATTTATTTTGTTGCGTTGTACTGCAAGATGGCAAAATTTTCTGATGACAATCAACGAAAGGACAAGAAAAAGTTTTTAGAGGAAGGAATAACGAATGTTAGGTAGAGGGTTGAATGAAAAGACTAGTTGTCCTCGTTCATAGATTACGATTGATGGCGAGGCAGTGGATGCTAATCAAAACGAAAAGGCTATTCATAAACATCCTTACGATTCCCGACCTCAATTACCTCCACCAGTAGAACTCTATCAAAGATTTCATAGATAACCCGATAGTCACCCACGCGTATACGATAACCACTTCTACCTTTTAGCTTTTTGTAACCGTGTGGCCGTGGGTTTACCGAAAGACCCATAATAGCTTCCTTGATCGCTGAATAAAAAGGTTCATGAATTCTCTCTAATCCTTTGAAAGCCTGCTTGCTGAAATTGACAGTATAGGCCATGCCTTACTTCTTCTTGCGTTTGGCTTCAATCACTTTGAAAGCTTCCTCCATGGAAATGCGCTCACCGGTGTCATTTTTTTTTGCTTCATCATAGGCTCGCACGTCATCTAGCTCCTCCAACTCCTCCACCATTTTTTGGTAGTCCTTCATAGAAAGTATTACCCCTAATTTTTTGCCGTGATCATCGGTGACATATTGGGTTTTCATTTTCGTTTGTCGTTTAGACAAAGTTAATAAAACATGCCGTAAGTTACCTGTTTCCATTTTGCTTGTTGGAGAAGAAATCCAACGAGGGCAGAGTTAGGTAGATGTAGAGATTGATTTTGCGCTTTGGTTTAATTGCGCTAATTAGTCACCACCTTAGAAACTTGATTACTCAAATCATTCAAGTCAGTCCCCGTGATGTCAACGGTCACATCTTTTCCTTCGCATCTCTTTTTCAACTTCAGAACATATTTCCCGTTCACCTTTTTGTAGCGGCCCACCAACTGGCATCCATCCGGATATTCTCGCACAGGAACAAAAATCAAAGGCGCTTCCGTTCCCCTAGCGGCAGATTCGCCCAACAACAAGTCAACTTTCTTTCCCAGGCCGAGCACATCCGCCATCTCATCTTCATCTTGAAAGTTGGATTGAATATAAACCGGTCTGATCTTGGCAATGGGAACTTGTTTCTTTTCTGTTTCCGTTAGCTGACCGATATCAAAGCTTTGCGAACCGTTGGGGCTAAACACCATAGGCGTTTGGATTCCGCCAATTCCCGTGGCAAGTGCTGGCACGCGATCCTGTGCATATTGAAACAACTTGTTGATATCAATGAATTCATCTTCACGCAGTGCTGCGCCCCTGATACCTTCCAACAAACTATACGTCAGCACGCCTTGGCCGTAGCGGCTGGCTTCATAACTCACAGCATCGGCTGTGCAGCCGGTGATAATGTGCATGCCCGTTCTGTCTTTCATCCGATCTAACGCCCGCAAGGTGCTGGAGGGAACATCTTTTTTGGCCACCAAATTATCTACCACTTTGCCCGAGGCGCACGCATCAATCATCAATACTTGCTTGGCAGCTGGTATGGTTTTGAAAAGCTCCACCAGTTCGTTGCTGGAAATGGTGGTTTGTTGCCGTATGGCCGGATCGCTGTAGGCCGTTGCACTGGCGGTGTACACTTCTTGCGTTAGGTAGTGCCAATCGCCTTCTGTTCCCCCGATGTTAATGCCGTGGCCCGACAGGTACACCACGATCACATCCAGCGGGTGTGCCGTGGATGAAATTTTCTCAAAGGTTTTTAGGATGTTAGTTTTGGTAGGCCAAAACTCTTTGGGTTGCGAAGTAGTGAGATTGTAAACGTAACTTTTTTGTGCGCCAAATAGTTTTGCAGCGCCTAGCTTCAATGCCTTGCCAACATCATCGGCATCTTTGGCAGCGTAGGTCAAATCGATATCTGCCCCGCCAGCATAGTCTGAAATGCCGCACGCTAGAATATGCACCATGGGCTGGTACGTTTCTCCCGCGCCTTTTGTGTACGTAACCATTTCTCCCCGGCTCTCCACCCAATGGTCTTTGTTCCATGCTTTCACGGCAATGATATTGTTTCCATTCGCAAGGTTCTTGAGGTTGCCCACATAGTGGTTGATGCTCGTGGTGGGCGCATCGGGGTTGGCATTTTTATCACGGGTATCTTTGGCCACCTCTTTGCCATTGACGTAAACGGTAACTTCGCCAATGCCGCCTCCTCTGTTTGTTAATGCGATGGGTAAGTACCCTTTGCTATCCACTTGCCCCACGCGTATATCTGGCGGCAGGTCAATGGATTTGAAGCCTACTACATTTCTGAGTTTCTCGCCCGACATTACTTTTTTCCAAAGGCCGGGTTCATAGTATCTATCTTTCAATTGATCGAACTGAATAACATCAAAGCCTTGAATAAAATATAACTTCTCAAAAGCTCCTGGTGAGGCGTCAAAAAGCCCGGATGGGTGAGTTACAACCCAGTCGTTGTTTTTTAATGTTATCCATGAAAGCAGCTCTTGACGAGAATTCAGATCATAAATACTGTTTTTCGAATTGTTATCGTGCCCTAAAATTTTAGACTTTGAAGCCCAGTCAAAAGAATACACGTCATTTTTATTTACAGTAGGATAACCATGAGACTCTCGAGAACGACCTGACTCCCACAGCTTAACAGAGTCAGGGGTAATTTTGACGTATGCTTTTTGAAGAAAATTAGACTGATATCGGACTTGCATCCACGCATCCGAACTGTGTTTAATTGATTTTAACAATTTCCCATCTGGAATACTATAGAAATTACTTGAATGGTCTGTTTCCGTCCTTAATACCCCATCGAAGGGGAAAAAAGTAGTATAGAAAATTCCATCAAGTTCACTAATCAACGATTGAGTATGCCAGTCGTATACCTTAGTCTTTTTTCCATCTTGGGTCGTTATAAGATGATCTCCGTTTAAAATAGCTTGATGATAACCTCTAAAATCCTGTGTATAATCAAATAAGCCTGGTAATCTACTTAATAATCTTCCAGAAGAAGTTTCCCAAATTTTTGTTACACTAGTATTATTTCCCGCATTTGATGTTGTTGTTAATATTTTTTCATCGTTACTAAAGCTAAAAGCATAAAAAGGAGCCAGATGAGCGTAAACAAAGCATACCTTTCTTTTTTCCTTAGTGTTCCAAAGTGTAAGAATTGAATCAGACCTTGCTAATAAAATGTACTTTCCGCTTGGACTAAAAAAAGACGACTCATCAGTTGATGAAACTAGCCACTGTTGATCAGAATTAAAATACTTAAGATAAGTTTCATTTTTTTTTGAACGGGTTAAAAAACCAGTACCATCGGGAGTAAATTCGCCTGTAATAATTGAATCATTTGCAATATTTAGAAAAACAGGTAATCCTGTCTTGCTATCAATCAATGAGATACCCTTCTCTTCTTTTTCAAAACGCATCAAAATTAAATTTCCATCTGGGCTAAGAATTGAAGTAGATATTTCGGCTAGTGATTCAAGTTTTGTTTTTAATTCATATTTATCTGCATTCCAAATAATTGACTCGCCATCTTCAGAACCAGTGATAATCATTTTTTCGTCAGGACTCCAGTTCACACACTTTACTGGCTTAGCATGACCTGACAAAGTAGCCAGCAAGGTTCCAGTCTTCGTTTCCCAAATCCTTATCTGAGTGTCCCTTGAAGAATAAGTAATCATTTTTTCACCATTTGGACTGAATACGATTTTAGAATCATCAAAGCGAGAAACTTCCCATCCTATGGGCATTTCACTTGTAGTTAGATTCCAAACCATAACTCTGCTACCCCCACCAACTCCAAAGTATTTGAAGTTTTCACTTATAGCAGCATAACTAAAATCCGAGGCATATGTGTTTCCACTTATTGTTTTAAATGGCATCCTGGCAAGAGTCTCCCAGACTTGAAGTTTGCCATTTGGCTTCATCCACTCTTTGGTTTCTGAGATTCCGGATAGAATGAACTTTCCATCCTTACTTTGTATGAAACCAAATGCACTTTTTGGTTCAATTCGATTTTTAACCAATCCAGACTTGATGTCCCATGAGATTACCTTATCATTGAAAATCAATGTCAAGTAACTGATATTGTCACTGAAGTAAACATTTTTTAAAGATTGCCAGTCTGGCACCTTAAAAGAATTATTTAGTTTGCCAGTTGAGCAACTCCAAATCTTTCCAATCCCATTGTCCATTGTAAATACGAGAGAATTGTTCTTATCAAAAGTTGCAGCGCTCCCTTCAAAAGTATGCAGCAATTTTCCTGATTCAGCCTCCCACAGCCTTGACGTTTCGTCCCAAGAAGATGTGAGTATTTTTGTACCATTAGATGAAAATTCAATCTTTTTAATTCCCCTTAATTGAGCTTGGAGGTTTCTTATTAACTTACCAGTCTTACTCTCCCATAATTTGCACGTAGTACTTCCAAAAGTTATCACATACTTACTATCTGGGCTAAATTTCACGTCTTGAACCCAGAATGTATGACCTGTTTGCACCATTAGTTCTGGCTTTTGAGCCCTTGTTTTGTCGTGCAAAAACACTAGTAAAAAAATCGCAATAACTGTCTTCATTTCGAAATGATTTAACCTATAAACTAGTGTTAAGTTAATCATAATATGACGTATATTGTGTATATTTGTTAAACCAATTGACAAATGATACGATATAC
>JAIENH010000469.1 GCA_019751475.1 Cyclobacteriaceae bacterium | reverse complement strand
TCACCTGGATAAAATTTCCAGCCTGCATGAGCGAATCAAAAGTACCTGTATCTAACCAGGCCGTACCACGACTCATGATGCCTACATGAAGTTTTCCCTTTCTCAGATAGACGTTGTTTACATCTGTGATTTCAAGTTCTCCACGAGGGCTTGGCTTGATAGCTTTCGCAATAGCCACCACTTCGTTATCATAAAAGTAAAGACCAGGCACCGCAAAGTTTGATTTCGGCTGCTTCGGTTTTTCTTCGATGGAGATAGCCTTGTTGTTCGCATCAAACTCAACCACACCATACCGTTCGGGGTCGTTTACGTGATAGGCGAACACCACTCCGCCATCCGGGTCGGTGTTTTCTTTTAGTAGTTCAATCAGTCCGGAGCCATAAAAGACATTGTCACCTAGCACGAGTGCGACCTTGTCATTACCAATAAATTTTTCTCCAATGATAAATGCCTGTGCAAGCCCTTCAGGCTTTGGTTGTTCTGCATATGAAAATTCGCATCCGAGGCTTTTGCCATCTCCCAATAATTTTTTGAAATGAGGAAGATCATGGGGTGTAGAGATAATCAGCACTTCGCGTATGCCAGACATGAGCAGCACCGAAAGCGGATAATAAATCATTGGCTTGTCGTACAGCGGCATGAGTTGTTTACTCATAACCAGTGTGAGCGGATGTAAGCGGGTGCCAGAGCCCCCTGCCAGAATAATGCCTTTCATACTTTATCGATTGTGATACATACTCTTGTAGTATTCGCGATAAGCACCTGAGGTGACATGCTCAAGCCACTCGCGATTGGCTAAATACCAATCAACCGTTTTAGCCAGCCCGGTTGGAAAATCAATGGAAGGTTTCCAGCCAAGCTGTGTCTGGAGTTTTGACGAGTCGATGGCATAGCGCAAATCATGCCCAGCACGATCCTTAACGTACGTGATTAGTTTTTCTGAAGAACCTTTTCCCCGATTCAGCTTTTCGTCCATGATCTGGCAGAGCAACTTTACAAGATCAATGTTTTTCCATTCGTTGTTGCCACCAATATTATATACTTCTCCCGCTTTTCCTTTGTGGAATATAACATCAATGGCACTCGCATGATCTTCAACATAAAGCCAATCACGCACGTTTTCCCCTTTGCCGTACACGGGGAGTGGTTTGTGATTGATAATATTATGAATCATCAACGGAATTAACTTTTCAGGAAAGTGATTCGGACCGTAATTATTTGAGCACCTGCTGATAATAGCTGGCAGGCCAAAACTATTTTGATATGCCTTCACAAAATGATCGCTTCCCGTCTTCGATGCCGAGTAGGGAGATCGTGGATCTACGGGTGTTTCTTCCGTAAAGAAGCCACCATGCTCCAGCGATCCATACACCTCATCGGTTGAAATATGGTAGAACAGTTTGCCAGAATAATTTTCTGTCCATTGACTCTTGGCAGCTTGAAGCAAATTGAGTGTGCCAACAATGTTGGTAATGGCAAATTCAGCCGGGGTTTCAAGCGAACGATCTACATGCGATTCTGCGGCCAGATGGATTACACTGTCAAAATTTTCTCTAGCAAAAAAATCTTTCAAAAATTCAAAATCAACAATATCTCCTTTAACAAAACGATAGTTAGGAAGGTGCTCTACGTCCCGGAGGTTTTCCAGATTCCCTGCATACGTAAGTTTATCTAAATTAACGATCGAATATGCAGAATATCTGTTGGTGAAGCGCCTTATAACATGTGAACCGATGAAGCCAGCCCCACCGGTAATTAAAATTTTTTTACTCATCGTGTGTAGGCATCAAAGTTTTTGTGGTCACGCTGATAGAGTTCTTCTTTAGTTAAAGTTTTAAAATAATCGTACGTAATCTTCAGCCCTTCTGCCCGCGACACAGTAGGCGACCAACCTAGAATGCTCTTTGCTTTCGTGATATCAGGCTGGCGCTGCTTGGGGTCGTCTTTTGGAAAAGGCTTGTAGATTATTTTCTGAGTAGTGCCGGTCAGCTTGATAATTTCTTTGGCAAAGTCCAGAATCGTAATCTCGTCAGGATTGCCAATGTTCACCGGATAAACGTAATCAGACATTAGCAGCCGATAGATACCCTCAACTAAATCATCGACATAGCAAAATGAGCGCGTCTGAGCTCCATCACCAAACACTGTAAGATCTTCACCTCGCAGCGCCTGACCGATAAAGGCAGGCAGTACACGCCCATCGTTTAGACGCATTCGCGGCCCGTAGGTGTTAAAGATTCGAATGATGCGAGTCTCCACCTGGTGATAGGTGTGATACGCCATAGTCATCGCCTCCTGAAAACGCTTGGCCTCATCATACACACCTCGTGGGCCCACCGGGTTTACATTGCCGTAGTATTCTTCAGGCTGCGGATGTACAGATGGGTCGCCATACACTTCAGATGTGGATGCAACCAGAATTCTTGATTTTTTGGCGCGAGCCAGGCCTAATAAATTATGGGTACCTAAGGAGCCAACTTTTAAGGTTTGGATGGGGATTTTTAAATAATCGATCGGGCTGGCCGGAGAAGCAAAGTGCAGGATGTACGGAAGGTCACCCGCTACATGCACAAACTTGGACACATCATGATGATGAAATTCGAAGTTCTCGTTTGGAAAGAGATGCTGAATATTTTTCAGCTCTCCCGTGATGAGGTTATCCATGGCAATGACATGAAAACCTTCTTTGATAAAACGGTCGCACAAGTGGGAGCCTAGAAATCCCGCGCCCCCGGTAATGAGTATTCTTGGTTTAGCCATGGATGGGTTGTCTTCCGATGCTGATGTATGTAAAACCCTGGTCTTTCATGTCCTGTAATTCGTAAAGATTTCGTCCATCAAAAATCACCTTGCTTTTCATGAGTGAGCTTAGCTTGGAAAAGTCAGGCGTTCGAAATTCTGGCCATTCGGTAGCAATAAATATTGCATCGGCACCGGTAGCAGCCTCGTGAGGCGTAGTGTGATAGGTAATCTTATCCCCCACAGTTCTCCTTACGTTCTCCATAGCCTCGGGGTCATGCGCTCTTATCACGGCACCCTCCGCGAGCAATTCATCAATATTATAAAGTGCAGGCGCTTCACGGATATCATCTGTGTGAGGCTTAAATGAAAGTCCCCAGAAAGCAATTACCTTTCCTTTCAGACTGCCAAAGTGTTTCTTAATGTGTAGAATGAGTTTGGTTTTTTGGTGAGCATTTACCTCCATCACCGACTTAAGAATTTTAAAATCATACTCGCTGTCCTCTGAGGTCTTCGCGAGTGCTTGAACGTCTTTAGGGAAACAGCTTCCACCGTAACCTATGCCGGGAAATAAGAAACGCTTGCCAATACGACTATCCGTGCCAACACCTTTACGCACAGCGTCCACATCCGCTCCGAGTTTTTCACACAGATTGGCAATCTCATTCATGAAGGTGATCTTGGTAGCCAGGAAAGAATTAGCAGCATATTTGGTCAACTCGGCAGAACGTTCATCCATAAAAATTATTGGATTGCCCTGGCGAACGAATGGAGCATAGAGTGTCTCCATGATTTTCCTTGCTTTCGCGGAAGAAGTGCCAATGACCACCCGGTCGGGTTTCATAAAGTCCTCCACGGCCACACCCTCCCGTAGAAACTCAGGATTGGAAACCACGTCAAATTCTACTTTGGCATTCCGCTTAATTCTTTCAGCAACCCGTTCGGCCGTGCCGACAGGTACAGTACTTTTATCGACAATCACTGCATATTTTTCCAACAGATTTCCGAGTTGCTCCGCCACACCCAATACATATTTTAAATCGGCTGAACCATCTTCACCAGGAGGAGTTGGTAAGGCAAGAAAAATGATCTGAGCTTCTTTTATTCCCTCTTTTAGGTCGGTCGTAAATGAAAGCCTTCCTTGCTTTAGGTTACGCTCAAACAATATTTCAAGGCCTGGCTCATAAATAGTGATTCTTCCCGAAGATAACTTGGCTACTTTCTCCTTATCAATATCCACGCAAGTGACGGTATTGCCAGTTTCTGCAAAACAGGTGCCCGTTACCAATCCAACATAACCTGTTCCAACAACCGATATTTTCATTTCTAAATCGTTTAAAGAGCGGCAAAAATAAGGCTTGATGGGGCTTTAAGGAAACTAACCACCAAATAAAGAGACAAACTAACACTCGTTTGGTTTATTACCGTTGCCATTGTACTTTTGGCACTCTTAAAATGAAAATGTAAGGCGTATGCAAGAAATGACAGAGGCTGTAGCGGGTGTTGATTTTGAAAGCACGGAGAGTCAGGAAATGATTGCTCAAATGGTGAGGGACTTTGGCGAAAAGCACATCCTACCCAACAGCATGAAATGGGACGAGTCTCAAGAGTTCCCGATTGAGCTTTTTCGTGAAATGGGTAAGCTTGGTTTGATGGGTGTTTTGGTGCCAACAGAATACGGAGGGGCTGGTCTTGGCTACATGGAATACGTTACAGCCGTCTCGGAGATTTCAAGCATGGATGGATCAATCGGTCTATCGGTAGCTGCACATAATTCACTTTGCACCAATCATATTCTTCAATTTGGAAATGAAGAGCAAAAGCAACGGTATCTTCCTAAACTAGCTTCCGCAGAATGGATTGGTGCGTGGGGATTGACAGAACCCAACACAGGATCAGATGCTGGAAATATGCGGACCGTGGCCCAGGCAGATGGTGACTATTATGTGCTGAATGGCGCAAAAAATTTCATAACACACGGACGAAGCGGTCACGTAGCGGTGGTTATCGCCCGTACCGGAAAAGTAGGCGATTCGCATGGAATGACCGCTTTTGTAATAGAAAAGGGTACAAAAGGATTTTCCTCCGGAAAAAAGGAAAATAAACTTGGGATGCGTGCCTCAGAAACAGCTGAGTTGATTTTTACGGATTGTCGAGTGCACAAAAGCCAAATGCTCGGACAAGAAGGAGACGGCTTTGTGCAGTCGCTAAAGGTTCTTGATGGAGGCCGAATTTCTATTGCAGCACTAAGTTTAGGAATAGCACAAGGCGCTTATAAGGCAGCTCTTCACTACTCTAAAGAAAGGCACCAATTCAACAAGCCGATTTCCTCCTTTCAGGGTATCTCATTTAAGTTGGCAGATATGGCTACAAAGATTGAAGCAGCTCGCCTGCTTACCTTTCGAGCAGCTGAACTAAAAAACCTTGGCAGGAGCGTGAACAAAGAGTCGGCTATGGCCAAGCTATACGCCTCAGAAACGGCCGTGGAAGTAGCCAATGATTGTGTTCAGATCTTTGGCGGGTATGGCTACACCAAGGATTTCCCTGCCGAGAAGTATTACCGGGATGCCAAGTTGTGTACCATAGGCGAAGGCACCTCCGAGATTCAAAAATTGGTTATTTCAAGGGCGATATTGAAGTAATGGTTGCAAAATTGAGGTGCTTTGCCCTATA
>JAIENH010000542.1 GCA_019751475.1 Cyclobacteriaceae bacterium | reverse complement strand
ACGGTGCTTTGCTGGTGAACTTCACCGTGTCGCCAATGTTGTAGCGCCAGAGGCCGGCATTGGTGGTGATCACCATGGCATAGTTCTTTCCGATCTCCACATCCCGCAAAGGGATGGCCCTTGGGCTTTCCTCCTCCGATTCTTCGGTAGGGATGAATTCGTAGAAAATTCCATAATCCAGCATCAGCAACATTTCGTCTGAGTTGCTCATATCCTGGATGCCAAAAAATCCTTCGCTGGCATTGTAGGTCTCCCAGTAGTGCATGGTAGTGCTAGGGATCAATGTCTTGAATAAATTTCGATACGGAGCAAATGCTACGGCCCCGTGGAAGAACACTTCAAGGTTGGGCCAAATCTCCGGTATGGTTTTCTTCTCGATCTCCATCACCCGTTGTAGCAGCAACACGGTCCAGGTGGGTACACCTGCGATGTGTGTTACATCAACTGCTGACGTTTCACGCGCGAGTTTTTCAATTTTTTCTTCCCAGTTGCTCATCAGGGCCGTTTCCAAACTTGGCGTGCGAATCAACTGCGCCCACACCGGCAAGTTCTTCATAATCACAGCCGATACATCGCCATAGTAAGAACTGGAGGTTGGATCAAGATCATTGATCTGGTGGCTGCCGCCAATGGCCAGACCACGACCTGAAAATATTTTTGTGTTGGGATAATTGTTGACGTAGATGCAATACAAATCTTTCCCTCCCTTGAAGTGACATTCCTCCAGTGATTCCGATGAGATGGGAATGAATTTGCTTCGCGCATTGGTGGTACCTGATGATTTTGAAAACCATTTGATCTCGGTGGGCCAGAGCACATTCTGCTCGCCTTTCATCATTCGCTCGATGTAGGGAAACAACTTCTCGTATGAATGCACGGGCACCTGCCGCGCAAAGTCATCGTAGTTGACCATTTCATCGAACCCATACTTCTGACCAAACTCTGTGGGGCGGGCCGAGAGCAATAGTCTTGTCAGCAACTCATCCTGCACATCGTGCGGGTAGCGCATGAAAAGCTCCATCTGGTGGATGCGCTTCTTCATGACCCAGGTCAGGATGGAGTTAATTAGTTGCATAGGTTAGGCGGGCAAGCGTCAAAAATAAAGTCCTTTCAGGCTTTCGGCAAAACTTCTTTGTCGGGCGGCTGGATTGTTTAATCCTACTATTGAGCCGACTCTACCGGAAGGTTTGCAGCTCTCCACGCGTTGAGACCTCCTTCCAGTGCGGATACGTTGTTAAATCCCCACTCGCGCATCATATCTTTTGCTTTGCCACTGCGCTTGCCGCTGGCGCAATAAACCAAATAGGTCTTTGAGGGATCCAGTGCGGTAATTTTGTCTTTGAAGTCGGCTGCATTAAAGTCAATGTTTTGTGCTCCGGCCAAGTAGCCGCTTTGAAATTCTTCGGGCGTCCGCACATCCAGCAAAACAAAGTCGCCTGATTTCATTTTTTCCGCAAAGGCAGAAGGAGCGAGTATATCCGATACTTTTTCTTTGCCGGAGGGGCCGCAGCCTGCGCACCAAAGCACACAAGCCAGCCAAAGGAGTCGTTTCATGGCAACAAAGATACGAACTTCAAACGGGCCTAAAACACGCGTATAGGTTCAAACAATGAAACTAAATCATTTGCAATAGCATTTCTTCTGCTAACTTGGTCTTCAATTTTAAAACCTGCCACACCATGGATATGCACGATTACCTCCAATTTGTAAAACAGCGTAATCCCCATGAGCCTGAATTTCTTCAGGCTGTTGATGAAGTAATCTTGTCGGTAATGCCCGTACTCGAACGCCATGCCGAATACAGGAGACTGAAACTTTTCGAACGCATGACTGAACCTGAGCGACTCATTTCGTTTCGCATCTCGTGGCTGGACGACAAAGGTGAAGTACAAATTAACCGGGGCTATCGCGTGCAGATGAACAGCGCTATCGGTCCCTACAAAGGAGGTCTGCGGTTTCATCCATCCGTGACACAAAGCGTGCTCAAGTTTTTGGCCTTTGAGCAGATTTTTAAAAATGCTCTTACCGGTGTGCCGATGGGAGGAGGCAAAGGCGGAAGTGATTTTGATCCGAAAGGCAAAAGTGAAAATGAGATTATGAAATTCTGCCAGGCGTTTATGGGTGAGTTGGCGCGGCATATTGATCACCGCACCGATGTGCCTGCTGGCGATATTGGTGTGGGCGGCCGTGAGATTGGTTATATGTTTGGCGCTTACAAAAAAATCAAAAACGAATTCACAGGTGTGCTCACCGGCAAGGGTGTTGGCTGGGGTGGAAGCTTAATCAGGACTGAAGCTACTGGCTACGGACTTATCTACTTTGCTCAGAACATGCTTCAGCAGGTTGGAAAAAATTTGCAAGGTAAAATCTGTCTTGTGTCCGGCTCCGGCAATGTGGCACAATACGCGATTGAAAAAATCATTCAGCTGGGCGCCAAAGCCGTCACTGCTTCTGACTCGAATGGATTTATCCATGATGAGAATGGAATCACCCAAGAACGACTCGAGTTTCTGAAAGACCTGAAAAATAATCGCAGGGGTCGCATCAA
The DNA here is from genome assembly GCA_019751475.1 of Cyclobacteriaceae bacterium. GTDB lineage: Bacteria > Bacteroidota > Bacteroidia > Cytophagales > Cyclobacteriaceae > ELB16-189. The sequence goes on along the minus strand of JAIENH010000542.1, from coordinate 2,861 downwards.
AGAGTACGCAGACAAATTCAAAGGTGTAGTCTATCGCGATATTGATGCCAAGGCTGATCACAATCCGTTGTGGGCACTCAAAGCTGACTGTGCTTTTCCTTGCGCCACGCAAAACGAAGTAAATGCGAAAGATGCCAACAACCTGGTGAAGAATGGAGTTACGTTATTGGCAGAAGGTGCCAACATGCCCACCACACCCGATGGCATCAGCATTCTTATTGATAACGGAGTGATGTATGCGCCCGGCAAAGCCTCCAACGCTGGCGGTGTCGCCACCTCCGGGCTAGAGATGACTCAAAACTACATGGGCTCCAACTGGACCCGCGAAGAAGTAGACACCCGACTAGTGAACATTATGAAAGGCATTCATGAAACCAGTCTCGCGGCTGCAAAAGAGTTTGGCAAGCCGGGTAACTACATGGCTGGTGCTAACATTGCCGGCTTCATGAAAGTAGCCAGGGCCATGCAAGCACAGGGTGTGATCTAAGCGTTTTACTTCAACGTGGCCGCAATGCCCGTTTTGTAGTCCGTGGCTTGCACGGAGAATGCTTTCTCAAACTTAGTGCTGTCAAAAATGTAGTCGGCTTCAAATTGATACATCATCTCCACAAACTCGCGCAACACCGGCACAAACAAGCCGAATATGCGCACACCAAATTTCGGCAACGCCTGCATTGAATATTTTTTACCCATTAGTTCGCACGCAATCCTCACGTATTGTTCCCCAGTCATTTTTTCCTTACTGGTAAGCGCATGCCACGTTTGATTGTAAGCAATAGGTGTATTGGCCAGCATGGCTACTGTTTTACCGGCATCCGGAGTGTAGGTAAATGTGTGAATAGCCTTTGGATTGCCAATCCACTGCGGGCCTTTGTTCGCTTTAAGTCGCTCGGTCACGGTTGAGTGTGTCAGGCTCAGCAAAGCACCGGGGCCATAAAAATCTGCAGCACGCACGATCATTCCCTGCAAGTTGCTGCGCTTGATTTCGTCTAACAACATGGTGGCAATGGCAGCACGCACTTCTCCTTTTTTGCTAATAGGATTGAACGGTGTCTCCTCCGTCATCGTGCCAGTTACTTTGCCGTAGGAATAGACATTATCAAAAAACACCAGCTTACTGTTATGCTTTTTGCATGCGTCTATCACATTTCGCATAAGTTTGGGCCACTGCTCACGCCACACCGTAGTGTCATACTTCAAGCCTGCCAGCAAATAAACTACATCGCTACCTGCCACGGCCTTCTCCGTTTGTTCATAGTTGAGCAAGTCGGCCGAAACAAGCTCATCACTGGCGTGTACTTTCTTTGGATTACGGCTTACCTGACGGATGGGCTGCTCTGTATACGATGGAAGGTGCTTTGACAACTCCTGTGCTATTACACCGTTGGCCCCGAGAAGTGTTTGCATAGAGTGAAGGTTTAAGTGTGAGGACGAGCTCGAGTAAATTTTATTCTTGACCGACTCTAAAAAATATCTCAGTTACCCGCCAGCGCCAAAGGCGGCTCCGGAAGGACGATCAGGTCCAACCGCTTCTTGACTCGTAGCATGGATTCCGTAAAGGCATGAATGAATTCCTCTTTCACAGGCTGTGACGGTGGTAGCTCTACACGCAGCGCATCCACTTGCACGCCATTGCGCCAAAAGCGATAGCACAAGTGAGGGCCGGTGGCCAGGCCTGTGCTGCCAACAAATCCTATCGTCTCACCCTGCCGCACGCGTGCACCGGGCTTCATACCGCTTGCTATTTTTGACATGTGCAGATACTGTGTGGTGTAGGTACCGTTGTGACGGATCTTCACGTAATTTCCATTCTTCGCATTGTACTGAGCCTCTACCACGATGCCATCGCCCACGGTGCGAATGGGAGTGCCTGTGGGTGCGGCAAAGTCAGTGCCTCGATGAGCGCGAAATACTTTATCTACCGGGTGAAAGCGGTTCAAGCTATAGCGTGAACTAATGCGCGTAAATTCAATCGGATACTTCAGTAAGGCCTTGCGGAGACTCTTTCCTCCTTCGTCAAAATAATCACTTCCCTCACCTTGATCAAAAGGAACTGCATAGTACGGATGATTGGCATGATTGAAGTACACCCCCTGAATTTTTCCGATACCGATGGTCTGTCCTTCCACTTGCTGCTCTTCATAGAAAAGTTTGAAGCGATCTCCCTTTTGCAGGCGTTGAAAGTCAACTTGCCATGCAAAAATATCCACAAAGCGATTGGTCAACTCGTGTGAGATGCCGAGCTTTTCTATCGTCTCCGAAAGACTTGAGCCGATCACACCGGCTACTTCTTTTTCTAACGTCACCACTTGACGATGGCCTTCCTCCACGTGAAGACTATCTTTCAAATGAAAGATGAAGTAATCGATCGGGTTGGGTTCGTATACCAATGCCCGCACCGACCGAAGTGAATCTTTTTCCGCGATAAGCGTAAATTTTTTGTTTGCTGAAATCCTGCGAAAGTCAAACGTAGCGCGAGGCACCAGGCTTAGCTGCTGCTGAATGGTGGGTGAAACATGATACCCCTGAAGCAAATCTGTAAAGCGCTGATTGCGTTTTACCACATCCTCCACGACATGAAGATTATTAACCGCCATACCGTATAACACCACCGGCTTTACTATTTCCCTTTCTTGCCGGGTGACGGAGTCCTTTGCAAAATCACCGGCACGGTGATACGTCTGCGATAAATAATCCATCGACCAGTAGCCCGCTAGGAGCAATACGATACCAATGCCGCCACCAACTAATAGCTTTTTCCAAAGTTCCACTACAGACGCATTTAAAAAATCACTGTTGTCCGACTAAAGTAGTAAAAGGGTGGTTTTAAGGCCACCCTTTATTATGTCATTTTTGTAGTG
>JAIENH010000163.1 GCA_019751475.1 Cyclobacteriaceae bacterium | reverse complement strand
GGATTACTGTTTACCAGAACAATGCCTGCCGTTTCCGCCGCAATATCACTTCCCGAACCTACCGCAATGCCCACATCGGCCTGTGCCAGTGCCGGTGCGTCATTTACGCCATCGCCTGTCATGGCTACAAATTCACCCTTCTCCTGAAGTTCTTTGATCTTTTCCAACTTCTGATGAGGGAGTACTTCCGCCATAAAGCCATCCATGCCCAGCGATTCACTCACCTTCCTGGCCACTTCTTTGTTATCGCCTGTGAGCAACAGTGTTTTGATGCCGTTGGCACGAAGTGTTCTAATGGCTTCGGGCGATTCTTTTCTGATTTCATCAGCCAGCGCAACCACACCCACTACGTTATCTTCAATCAACACAAATACAACAGTTTCAGCCTCGCTTGAAGCTTGTAGTTGCCTATTTAAATTTTTCTCCTTTAAATATCCGGGGCTTACTACTCTCACTTGCTTTCCGTTCCATATTGCCTGTATGCCTTTTCCTGTTATCGCATTGAAATCGCTGATAGCAGGCAACGAAAGTTTGAGTTCCTTCGCTTTTTCTACAATGCCAGTAGCAATCGGGTGTTCGGAGTTTTGTTCAAGCGCTGCGGCAATAGCGAGTACTTCATCCCGATTATACTCTTCGCCTAATGAATCAAATCTCACCACGCTAAATTTTCCAATCGTTAATGTGCCCGTTTTATCAAATACCAGTGTTGTAATCTTTCTCGAGTTTTCAAAAGCGGTTCTGTTTTTGATCAATAACCCGCTCTGGGCACTAATGGCAGTTGAACGCGCTACAACCAACGGTACAGCCAAACCTAATGCATGCGGACAGCAAATCACAATCACTGTAACCATACGCTCCATCGCGAAAGCCAAGTCTTTGCCAATACTCAGCCAGACAATAAACGTTAATGCACCTGATACCAGTGCAATAATGGTAAGCCAACCTGCGGCTTTGTCAGCTAAAAGTTGCGTTTTGGATTGGCTTTGTTGTGCATCCTGGACCAGCTTAATTACTTGTGCCAGGTACGAGTCTTTACTCCCATGCGACACTTCCACTTTGATCGATCCGTTTCCATTGATGGAACCTGCAATTACTTTATCGCCTTTTGATTTCTCCACCGGTTTCGATTCACCTGTGAGCATGGACTCATTCAGGTAACTATTGCCTTCGGTGATGATGCCGTCAGCGGCAATTTTCTCGCCTGGTTTAATGAGAATAATATCCCCGGCTTTCAGGTCTTCCGTCTTTACTTCCGTGATCTGCTCGCCATGAATGAGGTGCGCTTCCGAGGGCATGAGTTGCACCAACAGCTCCAATTCGCGCGATGCACTCATAATGGATTTCATTTCAATCCAGTGGCCCAACAGCATGATGAGAATCAATGTGGCCAATTCCCAGAAAAAGTCCATGCCGGGCAAACCCATAACAATGGCCACACTGTACACATAGGCAACTGTAATCGCAACCGCTACCAGCGTCATCATGCCAAGCGATCTTGACTTCACTTCATCCTTCAAGCCAATGAGAAAAGGCCATCCGCCATAGAAGTAAACAACAGACGAAAGCAGCATGAGCAAGTACGAAGACCCTGCAAACATCCAGTCTACCTGCAGCCAATGTTGAATCATGGGCGACAAGGCCATGATGGGTATAGTCAAGACAAGTACTATATAGAAACGCTTTTTATAATCTTCAATCATCCCTGCATGGTTGGCATGGCCGGAATGACCGGAGTGTTGGAGCTTATGCTCTGAATGTTTTCCAGCTTTTATTTGATGATGTTCGTGTTCATTCTCGTGAGCTTGATGCTCCGCAGGTTGATTCATCGAATTTGAAATCGGAACCAAGTCCATTCCGCACTTCGGGCATTTGCCAGGCCCATCCTTTACCACTTCGGGGTGCATGGGGCATGTAAACTGGTTGGGTTGGTTAACTGATGTTTTCATTGTTGTCGATTTAAATAAGTAGAGTTTTACAAAGTCAAGTTGGGTCACTCTTGCCTTTCAACAAGAAATGGCTTATCCAATAAACAAGGAGGGGTACTATCATAAATTGCAAGACAGGAGAAATGCCAACATTGGCAAGGGGAATTATGGGCATCGTTGGGGCATAGGTCCAATCTCCAGCATGTATATGAAGAACCTCAGATACAACGGCACCGGTTCCGCCAACAAACATGACACACAAAATCCGTGGCACCGATAACCTCCTTACCCAGTACGGATGTTTAAGTATCAATGAAACTATGGAATACAACAGAATAAGCATGATGGCATCCGCTACGGACGCTAGTGCGAGAATAGAAAAGCTGTTTATTGAATAATGATGCCCTTGATACAGCGGGGCATGCGATGTCTCCCAAATAAAATTTACCGCAAAGCCTATGCCTAGCATAGCAACCATAAACTTTCCAAATAGTAATTTATGGATTGCCCGTTTGAGATTGTAAACGTAGCAAATTCCTACTATGGCTAAGGCGATAGTTGGTACGATAAAAAGCTTAGGCTCTAAATCAATCATTGCTGGGAAGGCTTCGGCTATTTTATCTCAAATGGAATTGTCAGTTTGATTTTTTCCCAACTGATTGAAAGTAAACCTTTATTGTCCGACTCTCTGGATAATTCATACAACAGTCTTTCTTGAGTGGCCGTAAGATTTTCTGGCATAACTTCTACTCTTACCAAATCCTCGGCCTGGTTATACTCATCGGACAAATGTTGCTCCCAATTTTTGTTGATGATGACTATCCATTTTTCTTTGCCCGGTATGGTGAAGATGGCATACTTGCCTGCCGGAATGGTCTTATTACCAATGATAATATCTTTATTAAATTCCCATCTGGTGGCTGAGTGCGCACCCGTTACCCACACCTCGCCATACGGAACCAACCCACCCCAGAGCGTACGACCGCGAACGGCAGGCGCATGATAGTGAATCATCATGTGCGCTTCACCGATTTGGGCATGGGCTTCTTTGGGGATGCTTTTTTTAAGTGTGTCTGCCGCAACCGCTTTCTTTGTGTGATCATGCTGAGCGAATGTTGAAAAGGAAATGATGGCAAATAAAATTGTTAACGTTTTCATAAGTGGTTAGTTGATTAATTTTTTTAGTGTGCGCGAAGAAATGATATAAAGTGTAAAACCTGACAATACCGTGAATAATCCAAATACGGAAAGTATTTTCAACAACCAGTTGTTAAAGTTATCGCGACCGACATAGTCCATCGTGTGGAACATCCACAGAAAATCAAAGGCACGCCATTGGTTATGGCGAACGGATTGAAATGTGCCTAACTCCGCACTCACATACACTGTACAATCCGGATTTTTAAAACTTACAGCCCAGGCAGGCAGCGGCTTTTCGCGGTATTCATGATGACCATCGGTCTGCTCCAAGTATTGCACTTCGCTTACTTCAGCACCCTGCACCACCTGTTCTTTTGCTACAGCAATTCCTTCTTCTTTGGTTAACGCCTCGCGAGGGTCTCCTGTGGCGGCATCGGCAAGCGCATAGTGTACATGCTGGTGCATGCCTTCGCCCGCATGGCCAGAGAAATAGCCCATCTGGTAAACCGGCATACCCAAAACACGAACGAGGTGAACTGAATGAATCGAGTCGATCGTTCGTGTTTGCCCCAGTTTTTTGATAGCCTCCGTTGGTGATATGGTTGCTACGTTGGCAGAAATAAACGCAGGTGATTTCAGCAGATGGTCGCCATGCACCATGTCAATATCATTCCAACTAAAGTAGAGTCCGCTGATGGTCCAGCCTAAAAACTGGATGCCAATAAACAGGCCGAGGTAGCGGTGGATTCTGCGAATGAACAGGTTTTTGTTTTTAATCATAGAATTGGTTTAAGGGTTCGCTGAAAGCTACAGAAGACAAAGTTCTGCTGTGTGCTAAAAGGTGTTACATGGGTTTCTTCTACACACTTTATCCGTTTGAAGTCTTTCTCAAAGAGTGCAGACATAGAGGCCTCGGTGTATTGTTTGACATCCAGGCCACTGCATTTGTTAGGGCCTTTATCTGAAAAGGTGCCGAGCACCAAATGCCCACCCAGGTTGATGCCCCGTTTTACAATGGCGAGGTATTTGATGATTTGGATTTCTGTTGTCAGAAAATGGAAAGCTGCCCGGTCGTGCCAGAAATCATACTTACGATGCGGCTCAAAGTCAACAATGTCGCTCGCTATCCAGGTGATGGCTGTTGCCTTTTCTCCCAGCCTGGCTTTGGCCCGTTCGATGGACGTTGCTGAAATATCAAGCACCGTAATATCTGTGTAGCCTAATTCCAGCAATGCATCTGCCAAGTGACTATCGCCCCCACCGATGTCTATGATACTGGCGGTCTTCGGCAGTTTAAATAGGTTGATGAAGTCAACCGATGTTTGCGGATAAGGTTGGAACCAACTGAAGTCAGATTCAGCCTTAGTTTCGTAAATTTTTTCCCAGTGTGTTTTAAGGTTATGCATGGAATTTTTATTTCGTATTGATGACAAGTACGGGTCTTTGATACTCGCCTGCAAACTTCTCTGCCAGTCCGGATGAAACAGCGCGAACCAAGGAGTTCTTGCCATGGGTAGTCAATACTACCAAATCAGCATCTAAGTTCACTGCCACTTTTTTAATCTCGCCTTCCTCGTTGCAAATGGAAAATTCGACTGGGGTTTTCAATCCTTTGGTGAGTTGCTGTATTTTTCCCAGCGATACATCGGTTTCTTCTGACGTCATAGGCTTGCTTACATACACAAGGTGAATAACAGCACTCCAGGGGCATGTTACTTGATCCAAGAACGCCAGCGCCTCCTGTTCTCTTTCTTCAAGGGTCGTAACAAAAACTACTCTCCTGATTTTGAAATCGGTAACGGATGCCTTTATGATCAACACCGGCAAATCGGTATGACGAATCATCTGAAGAGCGTGAGAGCCTAAAAAGATCCTCCTGATTTTGTTGATGCCATGCGATCCCATGATTATCAAATCGATAGAAAATGCTTCCGCGTGCTTCTCAACCTGTTCCCAATCTTCATCTAATACCAAAGCCGACTTGGCCGAAATGCCTTGTTGCTCAGCCGCTTTTACAAGTTGATCGAGTCTGGCTCTTGCCGGACCGCTACAGTCATGATGCGGGTGCCCTTCATGAGAACCACCTCCATGCATGGCCATGTGTCCTCCTGTCGGTTCAGGGGCATGTAAGTGCAGAAAATAAATCTCTGCGTTGGTTTTTACAGCGATGGCGATGGCAACATCCGCAGCAGCTTGAGCGCAATCAGAAAAATCGGTGGGAACAAGAATCCGCTTCATAATTTATTCTGCATCGGTTGGAAGATTTACTGACATTACTATTTTCAAAATGGGGAAAATGAAAATGGCCACCGAAGAAAGAAAAACGATGCCGC
>JAIENH010000343.1 GCA_019751475.1 Cyclobacteriaceae bacterium | reverse complement strand
GAACAGATGTGTTTACTCCGGGAAATCCGCTATCGAATATACTCACCAGAATACCTTGTCCGGAGAAACCGTCTTGTCGCATGCTGTCTAATCCCAGCATTTGCAATTGCTGCTGCGTAGCCTGGGCTGACCCGTTACTCTCTTTGGTTCGTATTTGCTTTGATCGTCCACCGATCAATTTTTTTCCGGGAGCTACTTGCTGCACGGAAGTGACAATGGAGAGTGCCGATACTGCTGTGGCCTGGGCTACGGTGGCTTCTACTAAAACTGCATTCATCCAACGCGAGGTGAAAAATGTCTTTGCTCCTGTGGCCCTTACCTGCGCCAGGTATGATGGAGTCACCGGCAGATCATCGTTGGTGATACTAATTGCGCTGCGATTGCGCCTGGCGATAGCCCTTGCCGAGAGAAATGCTTCAGGTTGGTTGATAGAATAAGGTGTGTTGTTTTTATTGGCGAAGAACACCATGTAGCGATTGCCTTGTGCTGTTGCCTCAGCACAAAGAACCAACATGATAAACAGAACCCTACAGGCCGCCATTTGCTTTGATTGTCTGTTTCAAAATTACGCCACGCTCCACAATCTGCTTGCCAATGCAAGTACCTATTGTGCAATACTCCAGCACCGTTCGCTCGCGATATACGAGACCGATACCTTTTGCATACACTGAATTTCTCACATCCTTCCTAACGATAGGATCGTCTTCATTATTTTCGATGATCACCACGGCATCGTCATAGGCAATGCCAGGTCCTTCAAATCGCTTGCCTACCTGGGTGGCTTCGTAGTAGTCACAGCCTGGGTTGCCATCCGTGCAGCGGTCAGGTCCACCAAGATTGTTTAACTCATTACCGTTCCAGCGTTTGCCGTTCGAAAGCGGGAATGCCAAGGACACATAGGGCACGTTACCCTCGCTTACTACCAGCCTGAAATCGTCTTTGCGCGCTGACCAGGTATCCAATACTTGCCAGTCTGATGATGAGTTGTCACGCTTCGACCGGAGCAGCACGTATGTGATCTGGCCTGACAGAAGCAGTGAATCAGCTACCTCGATTTTCAATTCATATACCAAATTCGTTTGAGCAACCTCCGATCCGATGGATGATTCGATGATATCGTACACCCAAAAGAGTCCTTTCTTCAAGGGAGCGTATTCAGAACCAGTAATTTTAGGCCTTACCTCGCGTGATTGACAGCCTGCGATCCACGCAAGTGAAAGAATTAACAAGGCCTTACTCCGCACGTTACCCAACATATGCTCAAAGTTATTTTTTCTTTTTGATATTTGGGCACAATGACCAGACCCCTCTTATACGTAGACAGGATTACCAACCTAAGCGATGCCCGCTATTGCGCTGGTATGGGTGTGGATTTGCTAGGCGCCATGGTAGATACGGTGAGCGATGAATACGTAAGTCCGAAAGCCTGGCACGATATGATGGGATGGGTGGCGGGGCCGAAGCAAGTGGCACATACACTCGCAACAGACATATCAGCCTCGGAAATAATACAGTCGTACAAGCCGGATTTTATACATTGTCCTGCGGAGGCTATTCTAAAAAATACTGTGTCGGCTGATGTAGAAATTATTGCGGAGATATCTTTCCTGGATTGGCAGCAGAAGCAGGAGTTACTTAAATTATACAAAGGTCAGATACGTTATCTTGTCTTGACTCAGCTGCCTTCTGAGAATGAAGCTGTCAGATTTCTAAGTAAGGTCGCGTCAGACATACCCTTGCTGCTGGAATTGAATGATACATTCACTGGTGATGTGAAGTCTTTCTTTGAGAAGACGGGCGTGGCTGGCTTTGTACTTCAGGGTGAAAGAGAATTGCAACCTGGATTAAAAGAGTACAATCATCTTTCTAGAGTATTGGAGCAGTTTGATTAATTGAAGTTACGCGAACCAAGGTGTCCTACACCTTTTTGATAGAATTAGCAAGGTGTAGGACACCTCTTACAGTTTGCGCAAAATCAGTGATTAAGTTGGCTATCGCCTCTCCCACCAGGTATTTCCAAACTTGGGAGTATCCAATGCAAGTACTTCTCCAATCAAAGGCGTGGCCACGCTTACCTTAGCTTCCGATGCTTTTTTGTAGGCGCGCTGGATTGGTTCATACCACGGATGGAACGACAACTTAAATTTTCCCCAGTGTACTGGAAGTAGCACATTGGATCGCAGGTCGATGGAGGCTTGCACGGTTTGCTCTGGCATCATATGGATGTAGGGCCACTGCTCGTTGTATTGGCCGCACTCTAGAATCGCGAAATCGAAAGGGCCGAACCGCTCTCCAATTTTTCTGAATGACCCATCGTAGCCTGAGTCACCGCCCACAAAGATTTTTTGATTTCCAGCATTCAGTACAAACGATGACCAGAGTGATTGATTGCGCTTAAATCCCCTGCCAGAAAAATGCCGTGCCGGAGTGGCAGTCATGTGAATACCCTCCAGCGCAGCCGAACTCTCCCACCAGTCGAGCTCCACAATTTTATTTTCATCAATACCCCAATAAACTAAGTGTTCACCAACACCGAGCGATGTGATGAAGACTTTAGCCTTTGACCTCAGCTTTACTATTGATTGATAATCAAGGTGATCGTAATGATCGTGCGTAATGATGACTGCATCCCATTCAGGAAAATCATCGATGGTGTAAGAATGCTCGACCGGGAAAGCTTTGCTGCCGGCAAATTGCACCGGTGAAGCTCGCTGACTGAAGACCGGGTCGATAAGGATAAATTTTCCACTAAATACCAGAAGATAAGACGAGTGGCCAAACCACGTGATTGAATTTTGGTCGCGCGAGATACTTTTAAGATCTGTCTTTACGGCCGGCAATACCTTTGATGGCTCTCCGTCTGCCACACTGCCAAAGAAAAATTTGTAGATCATGGACGGATAAGAGACATCCGGCATCATCATCTCTGTGCGCTCTACATTTTGAAAGGCTCCGTCTCGATACTGGGGTGACTTTTTGACTCGCTCCAGCCGCTGGCCGGAAGGCAGTTTGCCAAATGACTTTTGTTGCATAAATAAGATCGTGATTAGTGCCAGCGCTGCCACCGTTACTGCCAGCCCAAGGGCTATTCTTTTGATGATGCGCATAGCTACGCTTGCAGACGAGTCGAACTACTTTTTATTTTAATTCTGCTACAGATTCAGCAAGCTCAAGCCATCGAGTCGTTTTCTCTTCAATCTGACCAGTGAGCGACTCTACTTGCTGCGACCAGGCGAGCAACTGGTTGTGGTTGGTTTCCCCGCTTACTAGTTTTTCAGTTACCAGTGCTTTCTCACGCTCGAGTTCGGCAATTTCCTTTTCCAATTGCTCATATTCCTTCCGCTCTTTGCCAGACACTTTCTTTTTGGATGAAGGGGGTTCAGTCGCTTTCACGAGAGCTTTGATTTCTTCTTCTACGGCAGTTGCTTCATCCAGTGAATCGCGATAGTCGGTGTAGTTACCATTGAACGGAACAATTTTGCCATCGCCTTCAAAAACAAAAAGTTGATCTACCAGGTGATCCATAAAATAGCGGTCGTGCGATACCAGCAGCAGGCAACCGGTGAACTTATCAAGAAAATCCTCCAGCACATTGAGTGTATCAATGTCAAAGTCATTAGTAGGCTCATCAAGCACTAAAAAGTTTGGACTGGTGACCAGTAGTTTCAACAACTGAAGACGCTTCTTCTCTCCCCCACTGAGTTTCTCCACGTACGTGTATTGCTTTTCGGGTGGAAAGAGAAAATTGTCCAGAAACTTGGAGGCAGATACCGAACTACCGTCTGACAACGTGATGAATTCTGCTATTTGCTTTACTTCTTCAATGATCCGGTTGGCCGGATTGAGCGTCATCGAGTCTTGTGTGAAGTAGCCAAATTTTGTGGTAACACCCGGAATGACTTCCCCGGTATCGGGTTTATTCTTGAGCGTAAGAATATCCAGGAAAGTTGATTTGCCTACTCCATTTTTACCGACTACTCCGATGCGGTCAAATTTTTTGAATGTATAAGAGAAATTGTCGATGATGACATGTTGTCCATAGCGCTTGGAAATTTTTTCTACTTCCAGGATTTTTCCACCTTGTCGTGATTCTTTTATATCAAGCTCCAGCCTCTCTTTACGAAGATCTTGTGAAGCCTTTTCTTTTAATTCGTAAAAAGCATCAATGCGATACTTAGCCTTGGTGCCACGCGCTTTCGGTTGGCGTCTCATCCACTCCAATTCTTTCTTCAACAGGTTTTGAGCTTTCGCTACCTCAGTTTTCAGCATTTCTTCCCGCTCTGATTTCTTCTCAAGGAAGTAGGCATAATTGCCTTTGTAGCGAAATAGCTGACCGCGGTCTAATTCCAGAATCTCTGTGGCCACGCTGTCGAGGAAATAACGATCGTGCGTAACCATAATCAGGGTAATGTTCGGGCCTGCGAGGTAATTCTCCAGCCACTCAATCGCAGACAAGTCCAAGTGATTGGTAGGCTCATCCATGATGATCAGGTCAGGGCTTGCCAATAGTAGCTGCGCAAGAAAGATGCGCTTCTTCTGCCCGCCTGATAATGCACCAAAAGGTTTGTCAAGATCGGGCACATCCAGCTTGGTGGTAATTTCTTGCACTTTGGCATCGTAATCCCATGCATTGAGTTCTTCCATCTTCTCCAATGCTGTCTGCATGCGTTCGGCTGCCACCTCCGGATGATGAAGGCAGTCCTCGTATTCTTTCACCGCTGCCGCCACTTTATTCGACTCGTCAAATAAAATATCTTTCACCAGTAGCGAGTCATCCACATGAGGTTGTTGGGTAAGAATACCAACCCGCACACCGTCACGCGTCACCACCTTGCCTGTATCAGACTTTAGTTCGCCCGTAAGGATTTTCAAAAGTGTGGATTTACCCACACCATTATTGCCCACCAGCGCAAACTTCTCACCTTGCGATATGCCTACGGAAATGTCTTTAAACAACCATTTGTCATTAAAAGCCTTGGAAATAAGTTCGGCTGAGAGATAATTCACTGTGTTTTCTGGTAAAATGAGGCGCAACGATACTATTTAGCACAAGAACGATTCAATAAATCAGGACTATGAACAGACGAGACTTTATCACCACCGCTTCCGCGGGAGCAGTGGCAATGGCTTTCACCGATAGCCTTGCTTTTCAATCGTCCAGACCGGGCCTCATCTTCGATGCGATGGGCGAAATACGAACCATCTATACTATGGAGTTGATTGATCAGATCATCGGCAGTGGATTGAATGCTATCACCATCACACTTACCGACCCGAAGCCTGTGGGTGCTGACAGCCTGAAACTGTTGCTCGAAGACATTGAAGCCTATGATCGTTACTTTGAAGCTCATCCTGATCGATTTATAAGGGCCGTGTCCGTGCGTGACGTTGATCG
>JAIENH010000087.1 GCA_019751475.1 Cyclobacteriaceae bacterium | reverse complement strand
TGTTTAGCGATTACAAAAATGACATAAAAAAGGGTGGCTTTAAATCCACCCTTTACTACTTTAGTCGGACAACAGTGATTGTTTTATTTAAAAAAGAGATTGGCAACCCAACTGGTAGATTTTAAAATTATTCTTGAAAAGTAATGTCTATGGAAGAAATTGATCGAATGGAATGGCTATTGAAGCAATATGCCTATTCCGAACTGAGTGAAAGTGACCGCGCCTGGGTGCACGCCTTTGTGCAATCGGAAGACGAGTACGAAGCGCTCCGAAAAGTTAATCACTTGCTCAAAGCTACAGTCAAGACTGATGTGGCTCCTTCTCCCGAAGTATGGAGAGAAATAAGGGCATTGGCTGCACCTCAAAAGACTCCTTCGATTTTTGAGCGGTGGCTTCACTACCCAATGCCCTCGTATGCTGCAATGATTGCTGTGATCTGTGTCGCTACCCTGGCATGGATAGGAGGTGCCAGTTCGAGGCAGCCTCTACTGGTTGAAAGAATCAGTCAGCGAGTTGATACGGTCTACATTCCAACCAAACCGGATACAATTTTCAGAAGCAAGATTGTATATGTGAACGTGCCGATACGCGTCCAGCAAAAAGACGTGGAGCCGACAAAGCCAATGGATCAAAACACGTTAGTGACTCGCGGGGTAACGATGAAAGAAAAAGAGGAACTAGGAAAACTTCTTGTCTCAGGGTCGAATTGATTTACAAATCCGTTCGCTTGGTGGTGGCAACTTCCATAATCAAATCGGCCCCGTATGCCATGGCCGGAGTTTGGTAGCCAGGTTTGAAATTGCCTGCCAGAATTTTTTGAGCAATCAAAACGGCCGTTTCGGCTGTTAGTTTATAGCCGCTCACCGTTTCCAACCGACTTGCACATTCTTTTCCGGAGGCATCCCATACTTTTCCCCACAGGTAACTCCGACCAGTCTCCCGCTTTTCATCGCTTGGTCCTGCCGGCTTTTTATCAATTTTTTTCAGCATAAAATTTTTCACCCAGCGCATGCGCAGCAGCCAATTAAAATAATTGCTTCGCCTGGCGTTGGCAATCATACTATCCGTAGCACCGGTGTAAACTTCTATGTTGGGAATGCCCGTACTTCGCCATGCAGTAGAAATGTCACCCCATGGAATGCAGAGTGTCTTGGTTTTAAATGCACCAAAGTCAACCTCCAATACTTTTGAGCCAAGGGCGCAGTAAGTTAGTACTCCTTCTTTGCGAATGAGTCCTCCGTAGCCAAGTCCTTCGGTCATGCTTTTGGCAGTGCCACGCGAAAGACCTCCTTTGCTCATGGCAAAAGCCAGTTGCAAATGCGTGGCCGAGGGCAGGCGATTTTTCAGATGCAACGCCAGGCAATCGGATGGCACCACATCAAAGCCGGTGCCAGGCATAATGGTGACGCCAAGTTCTTTTGCTTGTTGATCCAACTTCGGTAGTGATTCAAAGACTTGGTATTCGCCTGTGATGTCTGTGTAGTGCGTGTTGGTGGCGAGGCACGCTTCGCTCATGGTTTTGGCGGTGTAACGAAACGGTCCGCCACAATGAATGACTACCGCAGCAGGAGTCAAGAGTTTTTTCAAACCTTCACTATCCTGGCTATCCACCACCTGGTACGGATAGCCGGATTTTTCGCTTTGCTTTTTTAGTGACTCTTCGTTTCGGCCAGCCAGCACTACAGACAAATTTTTACTGCGGCAGAGATCTACGATGAGCTTGCCGGTATAGCCATAGGAGCCATACACAACGACTAAGGAGGAATTTTTCACAGAAATTATTTTGATCGTTCTACTGCAGTCACAAAATACTTCGTGTCACCGCGCCAGGGGAACGTCATATATCGCTTCTTGAATTTCAGGTTAACGCGCTCGCCGCTAAGGGAAACTTCTTCCAGTTGCTTTAACACGTCTTTCTCGCTGCCCTCCACCGAGAAATCAAATGTCTCCGCTACAGGACTCACGCCCTTCAGAGCCCCAAAGGAATCAAGACTTATTTTTCCTTCATAGGTTTTGAAAAGAATGCCTTTCTCGCTTACGCGAAGAACTTTACCCGCCATCACCCCGCTCTCATACGTGGCGAAGTACAGAAAACTGAAAACCGCTATGCCCAACACAAGGGCGATGGCCACTAGTTTTTTCACAATGCTTTTTGTTTTGCGTGCTACTTTCTGTCCGAAATTTTCAGCTTCCATACCGTTGGTTATTGGCCGGAGAGCAAGTTAATCTTTCTTTTGGTAAGATAGAAGTAAAGCGCCACACCGATCACAAGCAGGGAAATGAATTGTGAAATGGAAAGATAGTTTTCAATGATAAAACCTCTCTCCAAATCTCCCCGCAGCAATTCCAAAACCCCACGACCGGCAGCGTAAAGTATCAGGTATAGCAAGAACAATTGCCCATCAAAAGCTTTACGTTGTTTCAATATCAGTAAGCTTGTCATGATAGCGAATATCCATGCAGCCTCCAGCAGTTGGGTTGGGTGCAAAGGCGTATTCAACGGCTCTGCCTGGCAAGCAGGGTCTGTAAACATCACACCCCACCAACCATCAGTCGGCAAACCATAACAACATCCCGCCATGAAGCAACCTATACGCCCGAAACCATGCACGATGCAAGTCACCACCGCCATGACATCCAGCATGGCCCACACCGGCACCCGATGCCGTTTGAAAAACCAAAGCATGATCGGCACGCAGGTGAGAAGCGAACCATAGAAGACGAACCCGCTGCCAGAAACAAGTGCAGCCGGATGCCGCAGGTAGTGTAACGGATTTTCAAAAATGGTAAACAGCTTGCCGCCCACTACACCACCTGTCACAAGCAAGAGGAAAAGCGAGTTCGATTGGTCGAGGGTAAGACCGAATTGTTTTTTCCCTTGCCAGGCCATGTAGGTGAATCCCAACACAGCACCCAGAGCGATACAGAAGCCGTAGCTATAAATAGTAAAATCTCCGATTTGAAACAGGACAGGATGCATGACCTACACGGTCATGATCTCTGCTTCTTTCTTCTTCATCAGGGCATCAATCTTCCCGATAAATTCGTCTGTAAGTTTTTGCACGTTTTCTTCAGCATTCTTGAGGTCGTCTTCAGGGGCGCCTTTGATTTTCTTCAGGCTTTCGTTGGTCTCTTTGCGCACTGCGCGGATGCCCACTTTTCCTTGCTCGCACTCCTGGTGCACCTGCTTCACCAATTGTTTCCTTCGCTCTTCTGTGAGCATGGGTATATTGATGATAACCTGCTGACCATCGTTTTGAGGCGTGAGGCCGAGGTTGGCTGCCATGATGGCTTTTTCAATTTCCTGTATATGACTTTTTTCCCACGGTTTGATGAACAGCGAGCGCGGGTCAGGCGATGTGATGGATGCTATTTGATTGAGTGGGCTCATCGCTCCATAATAGGGCACAAGGATGCCGTCAAGCATAGACGGATTGGCTTTGCCGGCACGGATTTTAGTCAACTCATGACCCACATGAGTGATGGCCTTGTTCATCCGGTCTTTTGCATCATCAAGGTAGAGTTCGATTTCTTCCATAGTTTTAAATTCAAAATTTCAAATTCCACATTCAAGATCCAATTTAAGATGTTGAATCTTGAATTTTGAATTAACTAATGAGTGTTCCAGCCAATTCACCATTGGCGATTTTCAGCAGGTTGCCTTTTTTATTCATATCAAAAACAATAATCGGCAGTTTGTTTTCCTGACAGAGTGTGAAGGCCGTCATGTCCATGATATTGAGATTTTTTTCATACGCTTCCTGAAAGGTGAGCGTGGTGTACCGAGTGGCATCCGGAAATTTCTCAGGGTCTTTGGTGTAGACACCGTCTACGCGCGTGCCCTTCAACACAACATCTGCCTGTATCTCGATGGCGCGCAAACTTGCCGTTGAATCGGTGGTGAAATACGGATTGCCGATACCGGCACCAAAAATTACAATGCGACCTTTTTCCAGGTGTCGAATGGCCCTGCGCCTGATGAAAGGTTCACATACCTGTTCCATTTTAATTCCCGCCATCAGCCGGGTAAACAGACCATGTCGCTCCAGTGCACTTTGCAATGCCATCGCGTTGATCACCGTGCCGAGCATACCCATGTAATCGCCTTGTACGCGGTCAATGCCCAGGGCTTCGGCTTGCCCGCCCCTGAAAATATTACCACCACCAATAACAATGGCCAACTCAACGCCTGCATCCTTCACCGATTTGATTTCTTTGGAGTATTGCTCCAATACCTCATGATCGATGCTAGTGTTCTTGGATTTGCCCATCAGGGCCTCACCACTGAGTTTGAGAAGCAGGCGTTTGTATTTCATTTACGGTAATGTAAAACCTCGTAAATATATCAGAAACAAGTAGATTTTATATGCATGATTCTGCCTCTTTCCCACTAAAGAAGTCTGACCATCATAGCCTCGCCTCGACCTACTTTATCAAACGTTTTGCTAAGCCGGCTTCATGCCAATTCAAAACTGAGACACCATCACTACGTTTGAAGGTTTGCTCACCATCGTACAAGAGCAGGCCACCTTTTTGTCCGGCATACTCATTCCATTTATGCAGGTTCGCCAAGGCATCTTCTCGAAATGTTTGCCCAGATTTGATTTCTATCGGAAGGAGCTTTTTACCATTGTCAGCTAGTAAGTCTATTTCTACTCCTTTGTTATCACGCCAGTAGTAGTAGGATGTACTGCTGCCAGAGTTATGCTTGTTTTTCATGCATTCGGCCACCACGTAATTTTCAAACAACGCTCCCCGGAAGTGTGAAGGCGCTAACTCCTTTTCTGATTTGATGCCCAACAGTGAGCAAGCAAGCCCCGCATCATAAAAGTAGAGCTTAGGCGCTTTCACCACCCGTTTCTTAAAATTTTTATGATGAGGTTGCAGCATGAAAATAACAAAGCTGCTCTCCAATATACTCAGCCAGTTTTGTGCTGTACGAACATCCACTCCACACTCAACGGATAGCGCTGCAATGTTTAGCTGCTGCGCTACGCGACCGGCACACAATTGCAGAAAGCGTGTGAACAACACTGTGTCGGTAATATTTTTTAGTTGACGCACATCCCGCTCAACGTAGGTACGGATGTAAGCGGGATACCACAACAATGGACTGCGTCCCCGGTCGTGTACCTCAGGATAGCACCCGCTCCAGATCAACTGGTTAGTAGATAAATTTTTGAGATTGAACCGGGTAAGTTCTTCGTAACACAACGGAAGCAAATCCAGGTAACCAATTCTGCCAGCCAGTGTTTGCGAAATGGATTCTTGCAAAAGGAAATTATTGCTCCCTGTTAGAATGAACAAACCGTCTCTCGTAGTGGTGTCAAGTATTTTCTGGAGATAACTGAACAACGATGGTACGCGTTGCGCTTCATCAATAATGGCCCCGCTT
>JAIENH010000156.1 GCA_019751475.1 Cyclobacteriaceae bacterium | reverse complement strand
AACCCGATGGGTCATGGTGCAGAGGGTGCCAAGTACCGTTTCCAATGGAACTTCCCTATTTTCTTTTCTCCACACGATCCGAAGAAAATGTACGCAGGATCTAATGTGCTACACGTGACGTACAACGGTGGTGAAAAATGGGAAATCGTTAGCCCCGATCTTACTCGCAATGAACCATCAAAACTGGTGGCTTCAGGCGGGCCGATAACGAAAGACAACACAGGTGTGGAATACTATTGCACCATTTTCGCTGCCGCGGAATCGCCTTACGAAAAAGATCTGCTGCTAGTAGGCTCCGATGATGGACTACTTCATCTCTCACGTGATGCTGGCAAGAACTGGTCTAAGCTTACCGTTCCCGGATTGCCTGAGTGGACAATGATCAACAGTGTTGACTTCGATCCATTTGTAAAGGGTGGAGCGTATGTAGCCGCCACGAGCTACAAGTCAGGCGACTATCGCCCGTATCTTTTCAAAACCAAAGATTATGGAAAGACCTGGGCGAAGATTACAGACGGTATTGATCCGGGTCATTTTACTCGTGTAGTGAGAGCCGACCTGAAGCGCCCCGGATTATTATATGCCGGAACGGAAAGCGGCATGTACATTTCATTTGATGATGGCGCCAACTGGAAACCTTTCCAGCTTAACCTGCCGATTGTTCCCATCACTGATCTTACTATTAAGAATGACAACCTGATTGCCGCTACACAAGGAAG
This sequence comes from Cyclobacteriaceae bacterium, assembly GCA_019751475.1. Classification (GTDB taxonomy): domain Bacteria; phylum Bacteroidota; class Bacteroidia; order Cytophagales; family Cyclobacteriaceae; genus ELB16-189. Next base: position 4,666 of record JAIENH010000156.1, on the reverse strand, counting down.
AAGCTTCTGGCTGATTGATGACATCACACCTTTACATCAGTTGAACGAAACAGTAGCAGGCAATGACTTCAGTCTTTTCAAACCGATGCCAAGCTACCGCATGGGGCCTGGCTTCTCTTTTGGAAGACCATCCAAAACTGAAGGCAAGAACCATCCCGGAGGTGTTATGATCCATTACTTTGTGAAAGACACCACTAAGGCACAAGCTTCGCTCGAAATCCTGGAAGCAAACGGAAAACTCATCAAGAAATTTGCTACGAAGCCCGACAAGAAGGCCAAGGAGGAAGCCTTGAAGATAAAGCCCGGTGGCAACCGGTTTGTATGGAATATGCGCTACCCCGATGCAGAAGGTTTTGATGGTCTCATCATGTGGGCTGCTTCTTTGAACGGACCCAAAGCCATGCCCGGCATGTACAAAGCGCGCCTGACGGTGAATGGCAAATCACAGGAACAAGATTTTGAAATCGTGAAAGACCCGCGCACCTCCGGTACTCCGACCGACATCAAGGAGCAGTTTGACTTCCTCATCTCTGTGCGCGACAAAGTATCTGAAACGCACCAGTCAATCAAGAAGATACGGTCGACCCGCGATCAAATCAACCGTGTGGTGGAGCCTATGAAAGGTAAAGACGACATGAAAGACGTGACCGACATGGCTAAGTCGATCAACGAAGACATGAAGAAGATTGAAGAGGCACTCTATCAGACCAAAAACAAGAGTGGTCAGGATCCACTCAACTACCCCGTGCGACTGAACAACAAACTCGCTGCCCTGGCCGGTGAGGCCGATGGAGGCGACTACAAGCCCACGTCACAAGTGAGGGCCGTATATCAAGAAATATCCGGACGAATAGACGAGCAACTACAGATGCTCAACAAGATCATGAACGACCGCATTCCGAAGTTCAATGACCTGGTGAAGCAAAAGCAGATCAACCCGGTGTCTGTAACGGAGGTTTTTTAGAAGGAATTATTTCCAACCATAAAAAGAGGGTCGCAGTCGCGGCTCTCTTTTTTATTTCTTGCCAATAATGTAGTACAGAATAGGGCCCAGCACCGGCAAGAAAATTACGGCAATAATCCAAAGCACTTTTTTCTCAGTGTCTTTCGAACTGCGAAGGATGTCCATGACCACAATGACATCAATGATGATAATGATAATTGATATGAGGCGTGCCATAGGCGATAGAGATTTTGGTAAGCGGTTTAGTTATTTCCCAGAATTTTGAATAGCTCGTCCAGGTTGGGAGTAATGATGATCTCCGTGCGCCTGTTCTTCTGCTTATTCTGATCGGTGGTGTTAGCCATCAGCGGAAGGTACTCACCTTTGCCGGCCGCTGTGATTTGCGCGGGCGATACTCCGGCCTTTGTCAAAATCTTTGTGATGGATGTAGCGCGCATTACGCTGAGATCCCAGTTGTCTTGCATGTACTGCGATTTTTTTCCGATGGGCACATTGTCGGTATGGCCCTCTACCATCACCTGGATGTCTTTTTGATCTTTGATAGCTTTCGCCAATTGCTGTAAAGCCGAACTGCCTTTGGCATCAATCTCAATGCTGCCGGAGCCAAACAAAAGCTGCTCGGCCAGTGACACATATACTTTCCCGTTTTTCACATTCACCGTAAGGTCATTCTCTTTAAAGTTCAATAGCGCATTGGTGATCTTGTTTTTCAGGTCAAGTACGGCTTTGTCTTTGTTAGCCAAAATCGTCTCCAGTTCTTTTACTTTTCGCTCTCGCTCCACCAGGCTGGTGTTCAGCGAGTCATTCAACTTGCGTGTGCGATCCAGATTTTCCTGGATGGCAAACAATTGGTCTTTCTGCTGGGCCAAATCACGGTTGAGTTTGCCGCTGTTGTTCAACAGGTTCTTGTAGTAGGCGTTTAGCTGATCGTATTCAGTATTGAGGTCGGCCAACTTGCGGGCTGTCATCCGCTTTTGCTCACCCAGGGTCGTGGTGTCTTCTCGCAACTTTGTGAGTTTGGTGTCGAGGTCGGTGACTTGCGCCTGGGTTTTTGTAAGCTGGTCTGATTTCTCAGCCAATTCTCCTTCGGCCTTCACTTTTTGGGCCAGCATATCATCAAATTTCTTTTTGGTGATCAGGCACGACTGAAGGCCCGAAAAAATAACAACCAATAAGATTAGTTTAAAAAATGTGTTCATGTGTTTGTATCGAATTAAATTCAAAAACGAAAGTAGGGGTTTGAAATCGTCCTTGCAAAAAGTGGGCATTTCAATCGTCAAGGTATTCTCTGCGATCTCTGTGTTTAAAATTCCAAAAAACCACTAAGGACACCGAGTTCGCAGGGAAAATTCACAGAGTCACATCGGAACAATTCGAAATGCCCCTTGCAAAAAGAGAATTATTCCATTAACTCGAATAGCTTTGTTTTCACGATTCAAACGCTAAAACCACCGCACCTATGGAAGGCATGTTTAAACCCGGATCATTCAAAGGAAAGACAATATTAATCACAGGCGGTGGCACCGGCCTGGGCCGCTCGATGGGCAAATACCTGCTGGAGTTGGGCGCCAACTTAGTGATCAGCAGTCGCAAAAAAGACGTAATCGACAAGGCGGCTGATGAGTTGATGAAAGAAACAGGCGGCAAGGTATTGGCTGTGCCCTGTGACATCCGAAAATATGACGAAGTAGAGCAGATCATCGCGGCCACCGAAAAAGAATTCGGACAACTTGATGGCGTGCTGAACAATGCAGCCGGCAACTTTATCAGTCCTACGGAGCGCCTTTCGCACCGCGCCTTTGACATCGTGGTGGATATTGTGCTGCGTGGCACGTACTACGTAACGCTGGCAGCCGGTAAGCACTGGATCGCAAAAAAGCAGCCCGGAACTTTTCTCAATATCGTTACTACCTACGCGTGGACTGGTTCCGGCTATGTGGTACCCTCGGCTTGCGGCAAAGCAGGTGTGCTGGCTCTCACACGATCGCTTGCGGTGGAGTGGGCCAAGTATAATATTCGCAGCAACGCCATCGCGCCTGGCCCCTTCCCTACAGAAGGAGCGTGGAGCCGCCTGCTGCCCGGTGACCTTGTGAAAAAATTTGATCCTGCTAAACGCATTCCGCTTCAGCGCGTGGGCGAGCACCAGGAACTTGCCAATCTCGCAGCCTATCTCCTGTCTGACTTTTCTGCGTACATCACCGGTGAAGTCATCACCATCGATGGCGGTGAATGGCTGCGAAACGGTGGCGAGTTTAGCCACCTGGAAACAATACCCAATGAAATGTGGGATGCTCTGGAGAAGATGCGGGGTAAGTAGATTACTGAAAAGCTGGCAAAAATTTGACTTGGCTGTAATCGTCCTTAATCGCCCAATGTGTGTCCGGCAGCGAACATAAATAGCTGACCACCCTCTCCCATTCCATTTTTTTCGCATTCGCGAAAGCTGGCACAATTATTATTCCTACATTTAGAAAATATTATTTATTACCATGAAAAAATACTACCTCGGGGAGTTTGAGGAGATTGTCTTACTGACTATTGGCATCCTGAACAAGCAGGCTTACGGAGTATCCATTAAAAATGAAATTGAGACCCGGTTGAAGCGAGACGTGAGCATGGGCGCCATGCACACTGCGCTGTTGCGACTGGAAGACAAAGGATACATCCGCTCCACAGATGGAGAGGCTACCGAAGAACGTGCAGGCCGACCGCGAAAATATTTCGAAATCACCGCCCTGGGCAAGCGCGCCATTGAGCACAGCAAAGCGCAGAGAGAAGAGTTGTGGAAGGCGATACCGAAAGTAGAGTGGAATAGACTGATAGTCGTAAGACATAAGATGTAAGACAAATACAATGCACAGTTCTTATGTCTTAAATCTTGATACTTATGTCTCCAAACCCTCCCCAACTCCCCCTCCGCTTCTTCCGCTGGTACTGCCACCCGAAACTGGTAGATCACATTGAGGGAGATTTGATTGAAGTGTATCAGCAACGACTGGAGAAATTCGGAAAGAGAAAAGCGGATATAAGATTTATCATTGATGTGCTGCTGCTGTTTAGGCCGCGGATCATCAAACCAATGGAGGGATATCAAAAACTAAACACATACGGTATGTATAAAAGTTATTTTAAGATTGGATGGAGGAATCTATTGAGAAGCAAAACACATTCTTTTATCAACATCGGTGGATTGGCCGTAGGCATCGCCAGTTGTTTTCTCATCGGTCTTTATATAATAGACGAATTAAGTTATGATCGCTACCACCATAAAGCTGACCGGATTCAACGGGTAGTGGCAGAAGATTGGGCTAAAATGCCAGCCGCTCTCGCTCCAGAGTTGATGGCAACTTATCCGCATTTAGTTGAGCAATCTGTTAGGTTCTGGCCGCTGTTTTCACCAGCGAAAATGAGACATGCGGAAGTCGTGTTTGTGGAAACAGGTGTTGTATTTACCGATGCGAGTGTCTTCTCCGTTTTTACATGGCCACTCATTTCTGGCAATCCGGCAAAAGCGTTGACCGCCAAGAATTCCATTGTGCTCACGCAGTCAATGGCTACTAAATATTTTGGAACGAAGGACCCCATAGGCGCACAAATGAAGTTCTGGGGAAATGATTTAACAGTAACCGGAGTGATGGAGGATGTACCTACAAACTCTCACCTGCAGTTTGATTTTCTGATATCTTTTTCCACCCTTCATCA
>JAIENH010000244.1 GCA_019751475.1 Cyclobacteriaceae bacterium | reverse complement strand
GAAGTGGAAAGCCCGAAGTGGGTTGGGAACGTGCGTGGCCGGACTTGGAACGAAAAGCCCGGTGGCGCGCCTCGCGACATGCCCCCAAATTGCAAAACACTTGTATATCGTCATTCACGCTTAGCTTCGCACAACAACCCAAAACCCATAACTTTGTCTCTGCATGAACCGCATCGACCGTCTTACTGCTATTCTCATCCAGCTTCAAACCAAGAAGGTGGTGAAGGCGCAGGAGATTGCCGACCGGTTTGAGATCACGCTGCGCACGGTGTACCGCGATGTGAAGGCGCTGATGGAGGCGGGCGTGCCCATCGGCTCGGAGGCGGGCACAGGCTACTTTATTGTAGATGGCTACCACCTGCCACCTGTGATGTTCACACAAGATGAAGCCAGCGCTATGATGATGGCGGGCAAGCTGGTGGAGCGCATGACCGACCAATCGGTGCGCACGGCCTTTGAAGGTGCGCTCATGAAAGTGAAAGCCGTGCTCAACGAAGCCCAGAAAGATCACCTCGAAAGTCTGCAAGAACATATTGAAGTGCTGAAACCTCACATGCAGATGCCGGCCTCGGTCGGCAACCATATGTCGGATTTGCAAAAGGCCATCGTGGAGAAGCGGATTGTGGAGTTTCAATATTTCAACAACCAAAGCGAGCAAACTACGCGCGAGGTGGAGCCCATCGGCTTGTTTTACTACAGTGCCGCCTGGCACCTCATCGCCTGGTGCCGCCTGCGCGATGGCTTCCGCGATTTTCGCACGGACAGAATCAGCAAGCTGGTGGTGTCGGAGCGCATGTTTTCACCTCGCAGTATCTCCACACTGCAAGAATATCTCAACAGCCTGCAACAAACCAACATCGAGATGAAGTCGGCCACGGTGGTGTTTGATGCAGACACAGCGCAGTACGTGCACAACTCGCGGCACTACTTTGGCTATGTGTCGGAGGAGCGCACGGATGACCGCGTGCGCATGAAGTTTCTCACAGCCGATGTACACATGCTGGCGCGCTGGCTGCTATCGTACGGCAACAAAGTGGAGATAGAAGATTCGGAAGAACTCATGTCTATCACCCGCGGGCTGGTGGAGCAACTGCAAGCTCATTATCTAAAGTTGGATGAAGTGAGTAGCAGATAAGATTTAACCGCAGAGGGCGCGGAGGTTCACAGAGAATACTTCTCTTAGTCGTTCTTTCTCTGCGCAACTTTGCGTGTATTTCTTTGCGACCTAGGCGGTAAAAAGCAAACCATGACCAGGCGTCTTGACACCTTTATTTTTTAGTTGAGTAGCGATAAGATTTAACCGCAGAGGGCGCGGAGGTTCGCAGAGAATACTTCTCTTAGTCGTTCTTACTCTGCGCAACTTTGCGTGTATTTCTTTGCGACCTTGGCGGTAAAAAGCAGACCGCAAAAAGCACGTTACCCAACCAGCAGCGACTCAATTTCACTCCACGAGAATACGCGTTTGTGTCTTTCGGATTCGGTCAGTTGGTTGTGGGGCTGGGTAAACAAAATCGTCTGGCCTTCAAAGTAGTCGAGGAGTTTGAAGTGATCATCAATCATGATGTCAGCTTTTACAATTTGCTTGGAGCCACACAGCACCAGTTGTCGCCAACTGATAAACGAAAAATGTTCCGCCAGCCACGATTGCTTTTCCGCAAGGCTCAACGGAAACTCTGTAGCCGATGACACAATGAAGACTTCGTACTGTTCGTGCAGCATGGCCAGCACCCGCTGACTGTCAGCAATCACGGGCAGGTTCCTGAAAAAGCCCGCCTTCTGGCAATACAGGTGCCCGTTTGGGAAGGCCTCGAACTCCGCCTTGCCGATGGTTTCTTCCATCGTTTTTCTTTCTCCGAATTCCGCTTCGTGATCGCGGATAAATTGAGCATAGGGGTTGGCCAACACCCCGTCCATGTCAACGGCTATTCTCATTTACTGGTCAAGTTAATTTTTAAAAGTAGGTGTTTTTCACTCACTACTGACATAGGGTTGTCACTCGCTGCGAAAAAAAAGTCAAGAAATGTTTTTTGTGCTGACATAGGGCTGTCACTGGGTGATCGTTGATTTGATTAAACTTTAATGATATGCAAACCGACAACACACCTAAACTGAGAGAATTTCAGCCCATCAATTTTCTTTTCCATCGTACCGAGACGAAGGTGACGGAGCTCATCAACTTTATTCCGGTGGCGAAAGAATTATTCAAAGAAGCCGTGCGACTGAACCTGCACGTGTCGGGCCCGGTGCATTGGCACTACACAGGTTTTACAGGTGATGAATCGCAAACATTTACACTGGAGGTAGCCCTGCCTGTAGATCAAATTCCCGCGGAATACGATGGTCAATTTCATTTCAAGCGCACGGATAAGTTTAAGTGCGTGACGTTGACCCACGAAGGTGGCTGGACAGAAATTCCACAGAGCTATGGAAAGTTGATGCAGTTCATGACAGAGAAGAATTTACAACCTGTGGCCGTCAACCGCGAACTGTATGTGAATGCAGATTTTGTCAATCCATCGGCCAATATCACGGAGATTCAGATGGGAGTGAAGTAATAAATAGGCTTGGTGTCTTTGTGGCTGAAACAGAAGACTTTGTCACCAAGGCACAAAGAACTAGAAAAAAGAAAAGAACATGAAAAAGATATTGATCCTACTCGGTGTTCTGGCTGCGATGGCATGTCTCATCACCATTTCCGCGAAAGCGCAAACAAGAAAAGTAATGACAGTAGATCAGGAGTTAATTCAAAATCTTAACTAATCATGGAAGTGCTGGTATTTTCCACGTCTGTGCAATCGATGGAGCAGGTGCGAAGCCTGAAACCTAAGATTGACTCACTCGCGGGCAAGGGCCAGTGGAATTTTGCACTGGATGATACGGACAGGATACTCCGCATTGTGTCTGATCAAGTGGAGCCGCACGTGGCGATACGCTTGCTGAATCAACATGGGTTTGAATGTCACGAACTAACTGATTGATGGGATGAGAAAAATAATTCTGAGCTGTGCTGTAAGCCTCGATGGCTATATCGAAGGGCCTAACGGTGAATATGACTGGTGTCCGCCACCTAATCAACATGAGATGAATGAATTCATGGCGAATATTGACACCATTTTCATGGGTCGAAAAAGTTTTGAGATGATGGATCCTTCACCATTTCCCGGCAAGGAACTCGTGGTGTTTTCGAATACCATCTCGCCTAAGAAGGTCACGGTCCTTGGTGGAGATATTGTATCTTCAGTAATGAAGCTGAAACAACAACCCGGCAAGAACATCTGGCTGTTTGGCGGTGCCAGTCTTACTACATCGCTCCTCAATGCGGGTCTCATCGATGAGATAGGACTGGCCATCGTTCCCATTGTGCTGGGAAGCGGAAAGCCCTTGTTTCAAAATATTAAGCAGCGCAAGAAATTCAATCTTGTATCGGCTACTTCGAGAAAAGACTATGTTATGTTAACACTTACTTCAAACCATTAACCCGATCCTATGAAATCAAACCTCACAGCTCAAGTCTCTATTGATTTTAAAGCCCCGAAAGCCCGCGTGTGGAAAGCGCTCACCGACCCAGCCGATATCAAGCAGTATTTTTTCGGTACTAACCTCGTTACCGAATGGAAAGTAGGTGGCACTATCCGCTTCATTGGCGAATGGGAAGGAAAAAGCTACGAAGACAAAGGCACCGTGCTTAAATTTGAACCGCAAAACATGTTGCAATATGATTATTGGAGCAGCATGTCGGGCAAAGAAGACAAGCCGGAGAACTATCAAACCATTACCTATCAGGTGACGGAGAAAGATGGCATCACCAACGTGCAGATTATTCAGGATGGAGTGACGGAGGAATCGCGCGAGCACTCAGAGCAAAATTGGAAAATGGTATTTGAGGGAATGAGAAGTTTGGTTGAAAAGTAAAGAAATGGTTATGGCTAAGAAATCGACAGCAAAGAAAGCTACCATGAAACCCGGCAAAGGCAAGACATGGACCGACAAAGTCAACGATCCCACTAAAACTTATGTGGTGAAGAAACTCGAAAAAGATTTTGCCGATATGCCGGCAGGGGCGAAGATGCTGATTGCCACTCCAAAGATCATTGATGATTATGTTCGCCAAATCCCGAAAGGAAAAAGCGGCAGCCTGGCTGCTATGCGCAAAGACTTGGCAGTCGAGTACGGAGCGGAGTACACTTGCCCGGTCACATCCGGAATTTTCTTACGTATTGTGTCGGAGGCTGCGCACGAACAAATTGAAAAGGGCACTCCCATCAGCAAAGTGACGCCCTTCTGGCGCGTGGTGGATGAAAAATCTCCGCTGAATAAGAAGCTGTCGTTTGGCTCCGGATTTGTTGTCCAGCAGCGCAAGCGCGAAGGCCTTATCAAGAGCTAATTCTGGTATCTTTGGCCGGTGGAGCTACCGGAAAAGATAAAGGCCGTTGAAGAATTGTTTGTCAGACTGGACGATCACATTCGTTCATTTCAGCAACACACCTCGCTTCATTGCAAGGCAGGTTGTGGCAAGTGTTGTTTCAAAGCCGACATTGAGGCCACCGTGCTGGAGTTTCTTCCCTTCGCCTTCTACCTGCATACGCAAGGCAAGGCGGATGAATGGTACGAGCGACTTCGTCAGACTGACTCATCCATTTGTCTCATTCTCAATCCCGCACAAGCCGGGGCAGGATTGTGTTCAGAGTATCCGCACCGCGGCTTGATCTGCCGCTTGTTTGGATACTCCGCTCGCACCACCAAGTACGGACAGCGCGAATTGGTCACATGCCAGATCATCAAGACTGAGCAAACACCATCGTATCAACAGGCAGCATCAGAAATTGAAGCAGGCACATTAGCCGTGCCGGTGATGAATGAGTACTACATGCAGCTACACGCTATCGACTTTGAATTGGCCAGGGATTTTTATCCTATAAACACTGCAATTAAAAAAGCGTTGGAAACGGTGCTTCAGTATATGGCTTATCGATGAATGGCACGGGCCGTTCCGTGAACAGCGCGTACAAGTTTGTGCACTAGAACGGAAGGAGAGACCTGTGCCTTGGAAGGTACCTTTGCATCTTGCGGCAGGGCAGCGCTTAGTGAGGGCCGGTGAACAAGAGCAGCCAACAAAATAATGACAGCCACCGCGATGCCTGCCAACAGCCAACCTTTATGTAGTGTCTTGTTCTCCATGATTTTCCAGCGCTTATATGCCAAATAGAGTACCAATCCCGAAAGGTTGATTTTTGGCGTGATTTTGGCACCTTCCAGTTAAAAGTTGTACGCTCATGAACATTTTTGCTTTTCTTTTCGTACAGTGTTAGGGCGGGTTACCCACCTGCGCCGGGTGTATTCCAAAATGTCGCAGGGAGGATTAATTTTGAGGGACCAAATTTTT
>JAIENH010000056.1 GCA_019751475.1 Cyclobacteriaceae bacterium | reverse complement strand
GCCCTCCGTGAATGTCTGGATAGGTAGAGCCATAACCGGGATATGAGTTATCAAATACTTCTTTGGTGAAATACAATGATCCGATCTCATCCAATGCTTTGGAAAAATATTGGGCGAATAAATTGTTTAGGCCTTCATAGTTGCTTCGTGGCACTACGGGGTTTTCTGACCCGATCGGTTTTGTTGGTTCAAAAAAATTAGTGCCCGTAGTCTGCATCTCGTGATAGTCGGTGCCAACATTGGGCAGCCACTGATGAAAAAATTCAACACGGTTGCGTGTCTCTACATGAGCCAGCGGCAGCCAGTCGCGATTAAGATCAAACCAATAATGGTTGAAGCGTCCACCGGGCCACACTTCGTTGTGTTCGCGATCCATGGGGTCAGCTACAGGAGGGTTGCCCTTGTGCATGTTGGCCCAGTTGCTATGACGGTCGCGGCCATCAGGATTATAAGCCGGGTCGATGAGGATAACTGATTCGCGTAAAGCTTTATTTACATCCTCACTTTGAGAGGCAACAAGATAATAAGCCGTGAGCATGGCCGCCTCGCTGCTAGAAGGTTCGTTGCCATGCACATTGTATCCATGCAAAATAATGACGGGCATTTTTGATATGTCAACTGATTGTGATGGATCAGCGAGTTTCAGATGCTCTTTGCGAATATCTTCAATGCGGCCGTAGTTTTCAGGATTAGTAATGGTGAGCACAACCTGTGCGCGATGTTCGTTTGTATAACCAATGATTTGAAAGTGCGCTTTGGGCGATACACGAGCAAGCTCACGGAAGTAGGAAACAATGTTTTCATGTCGTGTGTGCCAGTCTCCGATCGGGTATCCCAGAAATTGCTCAGGTGACGGGATAGAGGGGTCAAAATTTCCAGAAGGAAAAAAGTATGTGTTCTGCCCCAGGAGTGTGGCCGCGGTTGACAGCAAGAGGGCAAGCAGTAGAGATGTTTTCATGTGTTAGTAATTGTTTTTTAGTAGCCACATGGAATCTCCAAGCCTATTATCATTTCTTCGGTGAACGCAGTGCATGGAGATTTCATACCGGTGAGTTTGCTTCAAATTACCGGATAAGATGGCCTGCTTAATTTCAAAAAGTGATAGGCGGCTAAAAAAATAAACCCCGGCCATTGCTGACCAGGGTTTTGATATTATGATTGGAAATGAAGACTACTTAGGCTTCACGGGTGCAGCCGAAGCTGTGGGCGTGATGCCCATCTTTTTTAAGACCAGGTCAGAGATGTTATACTTATCATCGGTGTAAAGCAAAATGTCTGCACCACCACCTACTTGCGGGCTGATGATAAACGTATAGCTGTTTTCTTTTGCTACTTCCTCAATGGCTTTCCCAATCTTGCTGAAGATGGGCTCCATCAAATCAGTTTGTTTTTTCTGCAAAGAAGCCTGAGCATCCTGGCGAAACTTTTCCATGTTTTCCTGCAACTGGGTAAGTTCAGTCTCTTTGTCTTTGCGAATAGCATCCACCATAGTAGCGGCACCAGCCTGGTAAGCCTTTAGCTTCGACTCATACTCTTGGTACTTGGCTTTTAGCTGATTATCCAATTGGGTGCCATGTGTTTTCAAATCAGTTTCAATTTGCTTGTACTGGGGCATCTGGCTGAAAATGTATTCGGTGTCTGCATAACCAATTTTCTGCACAGAGGCTGCGGGCGCTTGTGCAAAAGTTGCACCAGCCGACAGGAGGAAAAGAAAAATAATAGTGAGCGTTCTCATGTTCGATTTTAATTTATTTGATTTTATCATTTGGGTCGCCTAAGCCTAATTCTTCGAGTACAAAATCCGTGTAGTCATGTCGCGGGTCGGTATAAATCATGACTAACTCAGCAGACTTATCAAAAATAATGGCCAACCGGTTTTGCTTGGCCACTTTCTCCACGGCTTCAAAGACTTTGTCCTGCAAAGGTTTAATCAATTCCTGTTTTTTCAAAAAAAACAAGCCACCAAATCCAAAAACTTTGCGCTGATACTCTTTCAATTCTGCCTCTTTTTTGTGGATTATATCCAGTCGTTCGCCCTTCATCTCCTCGGTTAGCAGCACTTCTTCGGCTTTTAGCGAGGAATAAAGGGTTTCTACGTTCTTCGACATCTCTTCCACTTCTTTTTGCCAGCCACTGGAGAGTTGGTCAATTTCGCTCTGCGCCTTGGCATATTCAGGCATTTTGCCGAGAATGAAGTTGGTGTCGATGTAGCCGAACTTCTGACCATTGGCAAAATTCAGGCCGAAGAAAAGGGCGAGGGCAAAAACGATTAAAATCCTCATTTTTTAGCGGATTTGCTGTCCGATTGTGAAGTGGAATTGGGCACCACTGCGCTGCTGTGCACCCGGCAAGGTGTCAAATCCATACGCCCAGTTAAGGCCGATCAGACCAAAGGCGGGCATGAATATACGGGCACCAACACCGGCCGAACGGTAGGACTTAAACGGATTAAAGTCTAGAAAATTATCCCAGTTGTTTCCCGCTTCCGCGAAAGCGAGGGTATAAATGGTAGCCGTTTGACTGGTAGTAATAGGATAGCGAAGCTCCATCACAAACTTGTCGTACACGATACCGCCTTCAATAGAAGTCGCTTGCTGTCCGCTTGTACGTCTTGCATAAAGGGGAGGAGTCACCGAGTTATCGGGGTAACCTCGTAACCCAACAATCTCCTGGCCCAATACAAAGGAGTTAAATCCACCGGCTAAGCCAGCACCACCTACATAAAACCGTTCAAATGGTCCGGGCGTCAAAGCTTTGCTGTACGTGCCGATGAAACCAAAGTGAGCACGAGCCTCCAGCACTAAACTTCGACCGGTTGGCTTGCTGCTACCCAACAACTTCAAATAGAATTTTGCATCCATCATCCACTTGTGTAACTCCAGCCAGCGATAGCGCTCATTAACATCCTTGATGTATGACTGATCGCGGAGCAAAGAGTAGGGCGGTGTAAGGGAAAGGCTAAGGGAGATGGATGATCCTTGTGTCGGGAACATCGGGTTGTCAATACTATTACGCGAAAGCGTAGTGTTGAATGTAAAACTATTGGTTTGCCCTACGGCTGGTAGCGAGGTAGAACCAAACAAGAAGTTGTTGTAGTTGTACACCAGGAATGAAAGAGCGTTGCTTAACGTAAAGTAGTTGTCGGGCCACTCAAGCCTGCGACCAAGAGAAAGTGTTACACCACTCTGACGCAGTGAAAAATCATTTGTGAATTCGAAGTTGCTATTGGGCCTGCGCGAAATAGAGTGCGTAAGACTTACCGTAAATGAATTCGGCTTCTTTCCTCCCAGCCAGGGCTCGGTGAAAGAAAGACTATAGCTCTGGAATGACTTACCGTTGGCTTGCGCCTGAAGTGACAAGCGCTGACCATCGCCTACCGGCAACGGTCTCCATTTCTTTAAGTGCGGTACGTTGCGCATGGAGAAGTTGTTGAACGTGAGCCCCACGGTACCTACAAAACCATAGAAGCCACCCCATCCACCCGAGAGTTGTATTTGGTCATTGGATTGCTCTTGCAATTTCCATTCGATGTCAACCGTACCGTTGGCGGGATTAGGACGCACGTCTTGCTCAATCTTTTGAGGATTGAAGTATCCCATGGAAGAGAGCATTTGCTGTGTGCGGATGATGTCTGAGCGTCTGAATTTTTGCCCGGGAATAGTGCTGAGTTCTCTGCGAATAACATGATCGCTTGTACGCTCGTTGCCGCTGATGATCACCTGATCAATCGTAGCCTGCTCACCTTCAAACATGCGCATCTCGATATCGATAGAATCGCCTACGATAGCAACTTCAACCGGGGTGACGCGGAAGAACAAATATCCATCGTCCATGTACAAGCCACTGATATCGGCTCCTTTCGGGTTGAAACTGGTCTTCTTGGTAAGCAATTCATTGTTATAAACATCGCCTTTCTTGATATCGAGTATCTTATTCAGCGTGGTGGCGGTATGGATGTAGTTACCCGTCCAGATAATGTTTCTGAAATAGTACTTCCTTCCTTCATACACCTTGAAGCGTATGTCGATGCTGTTGTCACTGTGCCGCACGATTGTGTCGGAAAGAATATCGGCATCGCGATAACCCTGTGTGTTGAAGTATTCAACAATCTTCTTTTTGTCTTCTTCAAAGTCGGCTTTTATGAATTTAGAGCCGTTGAAGACGTTCAGTTTTACATTGTCATTAATAAAGGACTTGATTTCTCTCCAACTTAGCTTCCGGCTGGAGTCAAGGGCAGCCTTGTAGCGGCTGGGGGGAGTTCCCAATACGGCCCCCAATATGGTGCGGTGAAGAGAAATGCGCGCATGCTCGTGCGTCTTTTTCATCTTTTTCTTAAGCTGTGTACTGGAGATTTCTTTGTTTCCTTCAAAGATGATTTCATTGATCCGTACTTTCTTTTTAAGGTCAATATCAATTCGCAAACGAACCCCACCGCGCGTGAGTGAGTCTTGTTCTGGCACGATGTTCACTGTTGTGTTGAGGAAACCCTTTTTAGCGAAGAACTTCTTGACGGAAAGTTCGGTGTTGCGAATCATTGCATCGTTCACAATTTTTCCTTTAATAAGCTTCATATCTTCTTTCAGGGAAGATTCGCGAGCGCGTGTGATGCCGCGAAAGTAAAAATCGTTCAGGCGGGGCCGCTCGGCCAACGTGATGACGAGGTATGCATTCTTGTCTTCCACGCGATCTACGCTAATGGTTACGTCACCCACAAGTCCGTGCTTCCAAAGTTTACGGATGGCGGTAGCAATTTGATCACCCGGTATTTTAATTTTGTCACCGATCTTCAGCCCGGTAAGCGAGATCATAGCGTTTTTGTCCAGCACATTCAAGCCTGCCACTTCGATGCCGGCAATGAAATATTCGGAAGGATTTGAGGGGCTGGGCTGAGACTCGGTGGCGGTTGTCTCTGGCGTAGTCACTGCCTTTTCACGGCTCTTACGGAATTGTGCCAAGCTTGAAAAGCCGCATGCGAGCATCAACATCAAAACAATCGTCCTTCTCATGGGTCTTATTCAGGCATTCGGTTCCAATACTTTTCCAAATCTTCTCTCGCGGTGCTGGTAGGAGTAGATTGCTTCGTACAAATCTTCTTTGCGAAAATCAGGCCACAGCGTCTTGGTGATGTACAGTTCTGTGTAGGCTATCTGCCACAATAAAAAATTACTGATACGCAATTCTCCACTCGTGCGCACTAACAACTCCGGGTCAGGCACACCGCTTGTCTCCAGCAGCGATGAAAACATTCGCTCATCGATGTCTTCCGGATGAAGCCGTCCTTGCTGCACGTCATTGGCAATTTTTTTGGCAGCCTTCACAATCTCTACACCAACCCGTGACATCCTTGGAGAGGCCAGTCCACACATAT
>JAIENH010000168.1 GCA_019751475.1 Cyclobacteriaceae bacterium | reverse complement strand
AGCAGGCTTGCCTACAGCCACCTGGTGGCAAGCCAACCTTATCGGGAGTTATGCTATTTCGGAGACGGTTTCCATTTCAGGCCGGATCGAGCACTACAATGATAGCAACGGAGCCATCTTTGAATCGAGCATTACGGGTTCGCCCGGTTTAGTTGCCTCCAGCACGGGTGCGTGTTTGAATATCAAGATGCACCGATTGGCCTTGCTCCGGTTTGAAGTAAGGCAGTTTTTTTCTGTCGATCGGATTTACTTCGACAGAAACAACCGGCCTGTTGGCGATGATACGCTTGTGTCAGGTAGTTTGACGGCTTGGTTTTGAGTGTAACTCTTGGTATAGGAGTGAGATTTTTTAATTTGAATATTGACATGCAGAAGCTCATTAGCTCGTTTTTGTTTATTATTTCAATAATGGTAATGAGTGAACAGAAACTTCATGCGCAAGAAGCATTGGATGTTGAGATGACAAAGAAGTTTGACTTCATTGTCCTTGCTACGATTACAGATTTTGATTCCGATAACCTATACTGCTCAATCAATACCTGTCTTAAAGGAGGTACTTGTCCAGACAATGATGTGGATAATGATGTGGATGTAATCAATAGAAAAGAGTTACAATCGATTTTTATTTTGGGAAGAAAATATTTGATTTTCGGTAGTGCAAAAGATAGGTGTCAATATTTTATTGATGAAAAATCAAAACTAATTGCTGTAGAGGAAAATGATCACCAAGTAGAATTTTTAAAGTCGATATTGCCTTGCCAGGAACCGGAGCTGAAGCAGACTTTAGTCGATCATGCCTGTCATCGAATCTATCGACCTGTTTGCGGCTGTGACTCGGTTACATATGGCAATGCCTGTGAGGCCTTAAAGAATGGCATACTAATTTTTGATGTGGGAGAATGTCCTCGGAAGAGTCGTAGGTAAGTTGTGCCAATAACTTTTCATTCTTTAATCATTTCTGATAATACTCCTTCCTTCAAGGCAAATGATGATACACGGATTTGATTTAGCAACGGGTAGCTTGCCAGTAGCCAATCAATGAGGCAACACGCCACTACAATCATATCGACCCGCAGTTCGATCATGCCTGCTATGGCCATGCGTTCAGCCCGGTTCTTTCGCAAAAACTCCTGATGAATTTCATGAAAAGCATCAATCGTGAGAGGCGTCTCTGGTTGCTCCTCTGAAAAGGGCAGGTTGTTTCGATGGCAATAAATTTCACTCAAGGTGTCAAATGTTCCGGATGAGCCAACCAATACCGTGGGTCGGAATTGTTCCATTGACCGATTAAGTGGCTGAAGAGATGATAGAAGATACGCGTGCAAGGCCGCTACTTCTTCCTTGAGAATGGGATCGTGTTTTTGAAATTGCTCCAGTAATCGCTGCCCGCCAACTTCAAAGCTCTCTTTCCAGAAAATTGTTTCAGCGTTGCCAATGATGAACTCAACACTTCCTCCTCCAATGTCCACGATCAAGGCTGGTGGATTACCCAAGTCAACGGCAGAGCGTACTCCTCGGTAGATCAACTCTGCTTCCTGGCTGCCGGAGATAAGCTTTACCTCAATGCCCATAGCGTCTTGAATTTTTCTAATTACTTCGTGCCGATTGTTTGCATTGCGCAAGGCACTTGTGCCAATGGCCTGAACAGCTGTCACATTCCATGCCTTAATCGTCTGTTGAAATTGGGTCAGGCATTTTACTGCCCGGTCCGCAGCCTCGGCAGTGATGGTATTTCGATTAATGCCACCCACACCGATTTTTACGGGTTGCTTTTCGCGGTGCAGGATGGTTATTTTTTCACCCTTTTTTTCAGCAATCAGGAGGTGAAACGTGTTTGTGCCCAGGTCGATTACGGCTAATCGTGTCGATGTCATCAGCTGAAAATCGGGCATATTTGCGAAGTAACCCAAGTTAGCATATCGGCACAAACAATACTTATATTTGAAACTCAACGAAAGGAAATATGAGTCATCCTAAGTCACCGGTTGAAGAGAAATTCAAAGAACTGGACCGCAAAAACAAGGAGTCGCTCCTGGGCGGTGGAGAGAAGCGCATTGAACAGCAGCACGCCAAGGGCAAGCTAACGGCCCGCGAACGTGTTCACCTATTGTTGGATGAAGGCTCCTTTGAAGAGTTGGGTAAATTCGTGATGCACAGAAGCAAGGACTTTGGGCTAGACAAAGAACATTATCTCGGTGATGGTGTGGTGACAGGCTATGGCACCATTGATGGACGGTTGGTGTATGTCTTCTCGCAGGATTTTACCGTCTTTGGAGGTTCGCTTTCCGAAACGCATGCAGAGAAAATTGTAAAGATTATGGAGCTGGCCATGAAGAATGGCGCTCCTGTTATTGGTCTCAACGATTCGGGAGGAGCACGCATTCAGGAAGGAGTAGTGTCGCTGGGAGGCTATGCAGATATTTTCTATCGCAATGTAATGGCATCGGGAGTGGTGCCGCAGATTTCAGCCATCATGGGCCCGTGTGCAGGCGGGGCTGTTTATTCACCAGCCATGACCGACTTTATTTTTATGGTGGAGAATACTTCGTTTATGTTCGTCACCGGTCCCAACGTGGTAAAGACTGTAACGCATGAAAACGTGACGGCCGAAGAATTGGGTGGCGCTTCCACACATAGCACCAAAAGCGGGGTTACACATTTCGCCTGCGCCAATGAGGCCGAGTGCATTGCCCAGATAAAAAAACTGTTTAGCTACCTGCCTCAAAATTGTGAAGACGATGCGCCACGCGCAGCTTACACTTCCGGAAATGAGAAGCGCCCCGTGTTAAACAACATCGTGCCTGCTAATCCCAACCAACCTTACGATATGCGTGAGGTGATCAGTGGAGTAGTGGACGAAGGAAGTTTTTTTGAAGTGCATAAAAATTTTGCTGAAAACATCGTGGTGGGCTTTGCGCGATTGGCCGGAAGAAGTATTGGCATTGTAGGTAATCAACCCGCTTCATTGGCTGGCGTACTCGATATTGACAGCAGTGTGAAAGGCGCTCGTTTTGTGCGCTTCTGCGATAGCTTTAATATTCCGTTGCTCGTGCTGGAAGATGTGCCGGGCTTTTTACCAGGCACTGACCAGGAGTGGAACGGCATTATCGTCAATGGTGCCAAGCTGCTGTATGCCTTTTCAGAGGCTACCGTACCACGAGTAACAGTAATCACACGCAAGGCCTATGGCGGTGCCTACGATGTGATGAACTCCAAACACATCGGTGCTGACTTGAACTATGCATGGCCTACAGCTGAGATTGCCGTGATGGGTGCCAAAGGAGCAGCCGAAATTATTTTCAAAAAAGAAATCTCGGAGGCTGCTGATCCGGAGGCTAAGCTCAATGAAAAAGTGGATGAGTACACCCGAAAATTTGCTAATCCTTATCGCGCTGCGCACCGGGGCTATGTAGACGAGGTGATTTATCCTGATCAGACGCGTGAAAAGTTGATCCGCGCATTTCAAATGCTCGAGAATAAAGTGGCCACCTTGCCAAAGAAGAAGCATGGGAATATTCCGTTGTAAAGTGTGTAGAGAATAGGTGGCTTATTCTACGCAACCTCTTTGCTAATTTGAACTATTCGATTGTCATAACGATTGTAAATCAAAAAGACTTATTGCTGTAATAGTGCTGTGATTTCTTCTTTGAGAACAGGTAAATCTCGATTGATGATTTTCCAAAGAATCATTTCATCCACGGTATCGTACGAGTGGATAACTTTATTCCGTAGATCTACAATCAATCTACCTTCCGATATTTTGATTTCTGGCTCTATCTTGAGTATACGGTTGGTGGCTTCTCCGATAATTTCAAGCTCACGTTCAATAGCTCTTCGCGATGTGAAATTTTTCAAGAATAAGTTAAAATCTCGTTTCCTGTCCAGATGAATATCAATTGAATCGATGGCAGTTAGGATGTCTCGTAAGTATTTTCGAATATCGTTATTCATAGAGGGCTACCTTTGTTCGGTTTACCTCTTCAATGAAATACGGATTTTTTAAACTGCGTTCTGTAACTAAATCGACTTCTCTTTGTAAGAGATCTTGAAGAGAATACAAAACCTTGAAATAGTTTTCACCATATTCAATAGGATCCATACCATCTTCAAAGGATATAAGAATGTCTACATCACTCTCTTTATTGAATCTAGGGGAAGTTACAGAACCAAACGCAAAGGCTCTTTTCACCTTGTTCCTCTCAAAGACTTGCGTCATGCCGGGCAGATTATCTGTTAAAATTGAAGCTAACATATTGGAAAATTAAGATAAATTTGAATGTAAACCGTTTTTATCATGGACAAAAAAAGCAGAGAATTTCTTTTTAGTTATCTCAATAATTCATCTCCTACTGGTTTTGAATACACGGGCCAGCAGATTTGGCTCGATTACCTAAAGCCCTATATCGATGATAAAATGATTGATGTCTATGGTACAGCCGTGGGCATCGTAAATCCCAAAGCGCAATACAAGGTGGTGATCGAGGCGCATGCCGATGAAATTTCCTGGTTTGTCAACTACATCACCGATGAGGGCTACATCTATGTGAGGCGCAACGGTGGTTCTGATCATCAAATTGCCCCTTCCATGCGTGTGAATATTTATACGGACAAAGGCATTGTGAAAGGTGTGTTTGGTTGGCCGGCTATTCACGTCCGTGATGCAGGAAAAGAGGAAGCCCCAAGTCTCAAGAATATATTTATCGATATTGGTGCAGGCTCCAAGAAGGAAGTGGAAGAAAGAGGTGTACATGTGGGCTGTGTCATCACGTTTGAGGATGAGTTCATTGAGCTTGGAAAAGATTTTTTTGTAGGCCGCGCTCTTGACAATCGTATGGGTGGGTTTATGATTGCCGAAGTAACGCGCAGATTGAAAGAAAACAAAAAGAAACTGCCTTTCGGACTGTACGTGGTGAATGCTGTACAAGAAGAAATTGGCCTTCGTGGGGCGGAGATGATCTCCAGGCGCATCAAGCCCGACCTGGCGATCTGTACAGACGTGACGCACGATACACAGTCGCCTATGTACAACAAAAAAGAAAGCGGCAATTTGAAATGCGGCCTTGGCCCGGTGGTTTGCTACGGTCCGGCCGTGCAAAACAATGTGTTGAAAATGATTATACAAACGGCCGAGAAGAAGAAGATCAAGTTTCAGCGCCAGGCCGTTTCGCGTTCGACAGGCACCGACACCGATTCATTTGCATACTCGGCAGAGGGTGTAGCCTCTGCCCTTATCTCGCTTCCGCTAAAATACATGCACACCACCGTGGAGATGGTGCACAAAGATGATGTGGAAAATGTGATTCATTCGCAGTTTCTATTAAACCTAATAAATATCTATTTATGCCAGTAACAAAAACAGCA
>JAIENH010000728.1 GCA_019751475.1 Cyclobacteriaceae bacterium | reverse complement strand
GCCAAAAGTCTCTGGTGCCAAGCTGGTGCTCGTGATCGGTCATGAATACTGTGGTGCCATCAAGGGAGCCATTGACCGGGTAGCATTAGGAAATCTGACCGGCCTGCTAAAAAAAATCACTCCGGCTGTGGAAGCCTGCTCACACTATGCCGGTGAACACTCCTCTAAAAATCCGGAGTTCGTAGACATGGTGATCCGGAAAAATGTTAAGCTTATGGTTGAGAACATTCGTCAACGCAGCGCCATACTACATGACATGGAGCAGAAAGGTGAAATAAAAATTGTCGGGGCCTACTATGATATGGACAATGGCCTTGTGACGTTCTTCGAGTAAGTCGTTTACACCAACATCATCTGTACACGCTTCATGGTCTCGGCAGACGATTGCTTGTTTTGAATATTACCCCGAATGGTACTAATCAACTCTGGCACGATCTCGCGCTTGTATCCAAACTTGATAGCAAATAGGTTGCAAAGCTTCAGTTCTTCATCATGCACAGAGGTATCTATACTCATCATGTGCACCAGGTCATACAACTGTTCAAACTTTACTTTAGGGTCGGCCGGTATCTCAAATTTGATACCAGATGGGTTGCTCTTAATCTCTTTCAATTTTGTTTCTGAGATACCGTTGCGTTTGGCAATGCTTTTGAGCAGGTCGTACTCCATATCATGAAACTGGCCATCTGCGGCAGCAATCTCAATCAGATTTTTCATGTGGCTTTTGGCAGTAGTAGAGCCCTGGTGAAACAGGCTCAGGATATCGGACATCTTCATAGCACAGGTAATTTTGGTGCAGAAAAGTAGACAAAAAATGTTTACTTAGGTAATACCGCTTAAAAATTGTAGCGGCTGGGGTTCAAATTATACAGTATCCTATGACCATGCCTGGATGTCCACGATTTCTAAACTTCACCATTCTGTAATTTTCATTTCATACGAGTTAAGTATTACTGATTTTTATGAAAAGTCAAGCACCTCCTAATTATCTGGATCTAGACTGAAGATCACGTCAGATTTCTTGCATTCCATACAAGGTTTTATCATCTTGAGGTATGTACGCATTCTGCTACTACCATTACGGTATGCCCGACCAACTTCAGTTAGAAGAGGTTTCTAAGCCTATTCCAAAGTCTGGAGAAGTGCTTGTAAAAGTGATGGCGGCCTCGCTCAATTCGTGGGATCTTGACATGCTGCACGGCAACTCCTGGATCATTCGCTCGATCAGCGGACTATTCAAACCTCGATACACCATATTAGGTGCTGATATTGCTGGAGTTGTGGTTGAGGTTGGGCCAAACACACACGACTTTAAAATAGGAGATGAAGTTTTCGGTGATATTGCTGAAGCAAAATTTGGCGGCTTTGCCGAGTATGTTGCCGTGCCAGAAAGACTGTTGGCCCGCAAATCATCGCGCATGAGTTTCGAACAAGCCGCAGCATTGCCACAAGCGGGGCTGCTGGCCTTACAAGGTTTGCGTTATCAAGGAGAAGTAAAACCAGGGCAGCATGTGCTCATCAACGGAGCGGGCGGTGGCGTAGGCACGCTGGCGTTGCCTTATCTCAAATCACTGGGCGCACATGTTACTTGCGTGGACCGCCCTGAGAAACTGGAGTTCTTAAAAAAGCTCGGTGCCGATGAAGTCATTGACTTTACGACAACTGACTACACGCGCACAGGCTTCACCTACGATAAAATACTGGATGTGATTGCCCACCGCAGCACGGCTGACTACAAACGCGCACTGAAACCCACCGGAGTATTCGCTATGATTGGCGGCTCGATGGGGGGATTGCTGTTCCGAATGATTGCCATTGAGCCACTGCTCTCGCGATTCAGAAAGAAGAAACTCGGTATCATGGGATACCGCTCCACCCGAACGGATTTGGATTTATTAACTGAATTAGTGGAGACGGATAAAGTTATTCCAGTAATTGATCGAGTATTTCAACTGGAGCATACGGCTGATGCCTTTCGGCATTTCATCGTAGGCACGTTCATCGGGAAAATTGTGATCAGTGTGGTGAGAGGCCATACATCGTAATGTCTGATCCAGATTTACTTAACGGATTTACTCTCTATCGAGAATTTTAGTGACGCTAGTAAATCATCCTATTGCTAACCTCTACCAGAAAATCACATACAACACTGCAATAATAGCCAGCACCAGTGCTGCACCAGCAGTGAAACCGGGCGAAGTCTTAAACATAGCTACATCTACCTGCAAGGCATTTTCAGCTGGAGCCTTTGTGGGTGTTAGGAGACTAATGGCTACCATAACGGCCACACAAACTATAAATACAAAACCCATCCGGTCTAAGAACGGAATTTCAATAACACCAGAAGCGGGATTGAGCGCAGCAAAACCAATGGGCTGCAAAAATGAAAGGTCAACATAGTCGGGCAGCACTTTGAAGATCACCGAAAGGGCAAAGCCCCCGATGATGGCAAACATGGCTGCGTTGGCTGTAGTACGCTTCCAAAAAAAGCCCATTATGAACATGGCAAAAATACCAGGCGACACAAAGCCCGTGTATTCCTGAATAAATTCAAAGCCACCCTTCTTATCGATGCCAAGCAAGGGAGCAATAATGATGGCGATAATCAAGGCTACAACAACGGTAAGCCGACCAATCCATACGAGAGTTTTTTCAGTTGCATCTTTGTTGATGAAGTTCTTATAAATATCGAGTGTGAAAATAGTCGAGATACTGTTGGCCTTACCCGCGAGTGAGGCCACCACAGCCGCAGTGAGTGCGGCAAACGAAAGCCCTTTCAATCCGGTAGGTAACAAATTCAAAAGCACAGGATAGGCATTGTCTTGTACCAGTTCTCCGTCTTTCAACATTTCTGTCTGAAACATACCGTTCTTCCATAGTACATAAGCCGCAATACCCGGAAGCACAACAATCACCGGCATCACTAGTTTTAAAAACGCTGCAAAGAGCAAGCCACTGCGAGCTGTTGGGAGATCAGCACCCAATGCACGCTGAGTAATGTACTGATTGCATCCCCAATAGTTTAAGTTCACTACCCACATGGCACCAATCAAAATGGTGAGGCCCGGCAAACTGATATAATTAGGATTGGACTGTTCAAAGATCATATCAAAGTGGTCGCCTGCTTGCGACATCAGAAAAGAAAGACCCTTCATCGTGCCTGTAGTACCCATCTGCTCCGATACCAGACCCAGCGCCAGGTAGGTAGTGGCCAATCCGCCCAACACCAAAAAGAATACCTGGATCACATCGGTATAACCGATTACTTTCATGCCACCCAATGTAATCACCAGTGCAAACACTGCCAGTGACACCATGCAAAATGTCATGTTAAGCCCCGAAATCGTGCTTACAGCAAGTGCCCCGAGAAACAAAATGGAAGTAAGGTTTACAACAATGTACAGCGACAACCAGAAAATAGCCATGATCATACTCACCGTGCCGCTGTAGCGCTGGCGCAGAAACTGCGGCATGGTGTAGATTTTATTCTTCAGATAAATTGGTAGGAAAAACACAGCTACTACGATCAGTGTAGCTGCCGCCATCCACTCATAGGCTGCAATGGCAAGACCCATTTTAAATCCGTTGCCTGACATGCCGATGAACTGCTCGGCTGAAATGTTGGAAGCAATCAGCGAGGCACCAATAGCCCACCACGTGAGCGAACCTTCAGCCAGGAAGAAATCTTTAGAGTCGGCACTTGCTTTCTTTTTGCGTTGGTATATCCAATAGCCATAAACAGCTACAATCAAGAAGTAGATAAAGAAAACGAGGTAGTCGGTGGTTTGAAGTTTTTGCATACGTTAGGTATCAGGTATAAATCTAAGATCGAAATCCACATTAAGAATCTACTTCTCAACTCGCTGCACTCCCCCACTCAACTTCACCTCATAAAACTCTGGTTGTTTCTTAAAAGTAGCAAAATATTTCTGCTTCACCTTTTCTTTGAAAATGCCCTCGTGGTTTTTGCTTACTAAGTTAATGGTACATCCGCCAAAGCCACCGCCCATCATACGGGCACCCGGCACGATACTTTTGTCTTCTTCGGCCAGCATCACCAGGTAATCCAGCTCTTCACAACTCACCTCGTATGCCTGACTAAGCCCCCAGTGTGCCTGGTACATCAATTCACCAAAACTGATGAGCTCATTTCGCTTCAGCAGTTCTGAGGCTTTTTTCACGCGGGCAATTTCCTCTATTACAAACAAGCACCGGATAAATATCTCTTCACCGAGTTTATCTTGCGATTCATACAGCATCACACTTGAAACGTCACGAAGGGATCGAACGCCTGAAAATTTCTTTGCGAGAATGCTCACGCCTTCCTCACAGGAGGCTCGCCTGTCGTTATAGGCGGTAGAGCCAAGTGTGTGCTTCACCCGCGTGTCAATCAATAATAAACTGTGCGAGGGAGAAACAAACGGAACGGTTTCATGAGTAAGTGATCGGCAATCAAGCAGTAGAGCACTCCCCTCCTCCCCGAAAAGACTTGCATACTGATCCATAATGCCACAGTTGACATCTGCAAATTCATGCTCAGCGTACTGTGCAATTTTGGCTAACTCGAGCCGGCTCATGCCTAAGTCGAATACATCGTTCAGCGCAAACGCAAATCCACTGCAAAGTGCAGCAGAGGAAGCTAAGCCGGCACCTGCCGGTATCGTGCTGCCAAAGACGCAATCTACTCCTCCTACCTGGAGGCCTCGCCTTTCAAAGGCATCCAGCACACCTTGCAGGTAGTTGACCCACGTCTCGCCCGGGTTCAGATCGTAAATAGAAAACGACACACCTTCGTCAGCATCTATTGCATAAATATTACACTTGTCCGTCAGGCTGGGTTGAAGGGCGAACAGCATGTGGTGATCCACTGCGGCCGGCATCACCAGCCCTTCATTGTAGTCAATGTGTTCGCCAATCAAGTTGATGCGGCCAGGGGCTTTAAATAAGATGGGAGGTTTATGAAACTTCTCTACGAAGATCTTGGCAACCGAAGACTGTAAACTCATTCACCCGAAACAACACGTTCTTTTTGAATTATCCAAAAGAAGATTAGACGAAACAACAGGCAAACGACTGTTTGGTTCGTACATTGTTTCTGGCAAATTTGTACCTTTAAACTATGATTACCGTGTTGACCATTGACCGTACGAAAGCTTGGACGGTAGACGACTATCTGCTTTTAGGCGAACTAACCACCCCCTGTCAACTTATAAACGGAGAACTGATTATGAGTCCCGCTCCCGCACCGCTACACCAACGCACATTACGCGAATTGTTTAAACTGTTTGATGAGGCCACCTTACCAGGTGAAATCTTCTTTGCACCGATTGATCTATACATTGATCAAAAGAATGTA
>JAIENH010000243.1 GCA_019751475.1 Cyclobacteriaceae bacterium | reverse complement strand
ATGATCTCAATGAACTGATGACTGACCTCAGCGAAGGAAGGCCTAGAGCCTCGCTGCTGCCTCGCGCCTACCTTCCGGCTTTCATGAACGCCAAGATCGAAGACTATCAGAAAATAGCCCAGGACCAAAACCGGCTCACTCTTTCCTACAAAGACAATACGTACGCTTACAAACAAAAAGAGCAAGAGATAGCCAATCTTAAAAACTCACTCTTCAGTCAACTGACAGAGATAAAGAAAGGATTGATGGTGACGCTTGGGGAACTTGGCCGGAAGAAGGAGCAGTTGGAAAAAGATTTTGCCTCCATGCCCGACAAAAACACGCAATACACCAAGAACCAACGCTTCTATAAATTGTACGAAGAGTTTTATCTCAGCATGATGCAAGCGAAGGCCGAATTTGAAATTGCCCAGGCGGGCAGCACACCTGATTTCAAAATTCTCTCCTCTGCCATGATGCCATCGGAACCAGTAGCACCCAACCGGTACATCATTTTGGGTATTGGCTTTGTAGCCGGACTTGTATTGAATTTCTTCTTTATCGGCATCGTCTACCTGGTAAACAATAAAGTAACGGGTCTTTCCGAAATCGAGCGTTTTACGAAACTACCCGTGCTGGGTGTGATTCCGCAAATGCGCAACAACGGCCACAGTCAATTCTACATTGTAGATAATCCGAGATCTATTGTCAGCGAAGCTATCCGAACACTGCGCACCAATCTTGATTTTTTCACGTCTGCCAATAGTCAAAAAGTCATTGTAATTTCATCAACCGTGTCGGGTGAGGGAAAATCTTTCTTAGCGACTAACCTGGGTGGTATATTGGCCATGTCCAAAAAGAAAGTGATTCTCCTTGACCTCGACATGCGAAAAGCTAAAGAAAACGGCCACGCAAAAGTGACTGATCCTACAAAAGGAGTCAGCACCATTTTGATTCATAAGAGCAAGTTGGACGAGTGCATCACCAAGACTTCGCTGGAAGGCTTCGATTTTATTCCTTCCGGTCCGCATCCACCCAACCCTTCCGAGCTTCTTCTCAACGGTGAGTTTGAGGGGTTGCTGGCCGAGTTGCGCTTACGCTACGATTACATCGTCATCGACACACCTCCGGTGGGTCTCGTTACAGATGGTATCATGGCCATGAAGCGTGCTGATCTTTCGATCTATGTGGTGCGGGCGAATTATTCCAAAAAGGATTTTCTGAATAACCTTGAGCGGGTAGTGTCGCTGAACAAATTAACCAACACAGCAATCGTTCTAAACGCCTTGCCAAGCAGCGGCAAAACGTACGGCTACGGTTACTACCAGGAAGACACCAGGAAAAAGAATCTGTTGACACAAATTTTCCGTTCGTAGTGTGTTTTCATTCTTCTTTCGCGACCGCACCGCAGCATTAAGACCTCTCCTGGCCGACATGCACTCGCACTTGGTGCCGGGCATTGACGATGGCGTGAAGACTTCCGAAGAAGCCATCAACGTGATCGGCAAGCTGGTTGACCTAGGATACAAAAAACTCATTACCACACCTCACATCATGACCGACTACTATGGCAACACAGCGGAGTCGGTGATGGCGGCATTTAAGAATTTCTTGCCGGAATTATCAAAACATCAGGTGAACATAACGCTGGAATGTGCTGCTGAATATTACTATGATGAGGTGATCCACAAGTTGGTAGGGAGCGGGAGCAACCTATTGACATTTGGCGATCGCTACCTGCTGATGGAAACCAACATGATGAGTGAGCCCATGTTGTTGAAAGAGTTTATTTTTCTACTCACTTCGCAAGGCTACCGGCCCGTATTGGCACACCCGGAGCGCTACGAATACATGACAATCGAAAAAGCGGAGGACTTTCAGCACCGGGGTGTATTGTTACAAATCAACATCACTTCCATCATGGGCCAGTATGGCCCGTATGTTCAAAAGATGGCATCAAGACTTATCGATCGAGGGCTCATCAATATGTTAGGCACCGATTGTCACACGATGGATTATATTGACATGCTTCGAAAAGCACAACAATACAAATCGTATCGGAAGGCACTCGAGTTACCATTACTCAACTATACCTTATAGCGATGATTGCCATCACCGGAGCTACAGGCCTGCTGGGTACACATTTGGTTGACCGCTTTGTTGAAGCGGGCTTGCCGGTGACTGCCTTACACCGCGGAAAGGATTCGCTTCGAAAAGATGTGAAGAAAGTACAGTGCGACTTGTTAGATCCGCTCTCCCTTCGCGATGCATTCAAAGATGTGAACACGGTAGTTCATTCAGCCGCCATGGTGTCGTTCAATCCGCGAAAGCGGCATGAAATGTTTGCGGTAAATATTGAGGGTACCAAAAATGTAGTAAATGCCTGCCTGGATGCGGGTGTAAAAAATTTAATCCACATTAGTTCAGTCTCGGCCCTGGGAAGAAAGAACGGTGCTGTGATTGATGAAGAAAGTAAATGGTCGGAAGAAAATGCGACCGACTACAGTCAATCGAAATACCAGGCTGAGTTGGAAGTATTTCGCGGAGCGGAAGAGGGTCTTGTAGTAAGTCTCGTGAGCCCTTCCGTGATTCTGTCGGGTGCGCAACCACATCGCAGCAGCACCACACTACTGGATTACGTTTGGAATGAGAAACCCTTTTTCACGAGTGGATCCCTCAGCTATGTAGATGCGCGTGATGTGGCCGAAGCAGTGTTTCGTTTATATAAAGAGCCGCAGCCATTTGAAAAATTTATTCTTTCGGGTGGAAGCATTCCGTACAAAGACTTCTTTACTATTGCTGCCAAAAGGTTTGGCAAAAAGCCTCCATCCATTCAACTTCCAAAAGCGGTGGCATTCATGGCCGGGATGGCAGAAGAACTTCGCTGCCTGGTGATGGGAAAGGAGCCAGCCATCACACGACAAACCGCTTCGATGGCAGTTCTGTCATTTAACTACAATGCGTCTAAAGTTAAAGAGGCTCTTGGACTTGAATTTCGCAGTCTGGCCGAAACGCTGGATTGGTGCTGTACTGAGTACGCGCGAAATGTTAAGGGTAACAATTAAAAGATACAAGTTGCAGGCTGGCAATTATTGCCACACATTTGCCTTGAAATGGGCCTGAAATATATTTCTGGCTCCATTTTTTATTATTCGTGACCAGTTTCGTATTTTGGTCAAACCCTTTAAGAATGGCTCAAGAATTCAGAAAACGGGAGGAGGAAGAGGAGGAGTTGATCAGGCAGTTTGAAGATAATCTCAGAAAAAAAACGAGCGCTTTTTTTGATCTCGAAGCCTGCGAGACAATCATCTATTACTACCTCGATCGTAGCAAACATAAAAAAGCTCTGCTCGCAGTAAACATGGCGATGGAGCAATATCCTTACTCGACCGAACTTATCTCTATCAAGGCTCAGGTGTTGTCTAATTTACAACAATACGATGAGGCGCTGGAACTGCTCGAGCAAGCGCTGAATCTCCACCCTGCCGATCTCGACATCATGCTTTCAATGGGTTCGATCTACTCGCTGCAAGGCAAGCACGACAGTTCCGTTGAATTGTACGAGCAAGCACTGGCATTATCAGACGAAGGTCATGACGAAATTTATTACAGCCTCGGTCTGGCACATCAAAGCAAAGAGGATTACGAAAAAGCTATCGAGTGCTACAAGAAATCGGTGGAAGAAAATCTAAACCACGAAGGATCCCTATACGAATTGGCCTATTGCCTGGATATAGTCGGGCAGTTGGAAAGCAGTCTTTCGTACTACCGGAAGTTTATTGATGAAGATCCATTTTCTTCAGCCGCATGGTACAACCTGGGGATCGTGTGCAACAAGCTTGATCACTATGATGAAGCGATTGAGGCGTATGAATTTGCCATAGCCTTGGATGAGAACTTTGCCTCTGCCTGGTTTAACATGGGCAATTCATTCATGAATCGGCAAGAGTACACGAAAGCACTAGATGCTTTTCGCAAGACGATTGACATCGAAGGACCGAGCCCAGAAGTGTATTGCTGCATGGGTGCTGCCTATGAAGGCCTTGAGCAATACGATCTGGGTTTGAAATATTTTCAAAAGTCGACCAAACTTGATACGCTCTATGACGAAGCGTGGTTTGGTGCCGGAAGTTGCCTCGAGAAGCAAGAGAAATGGTACCAGGCACTTCATTTTTTCAACAAGGCCATCAAGTTAAATTCTCATAACGCAGACTATTGGAAAGCTGCAGCGCATTCAGAATTTAAAATTGGCAATACGATTTCCAGCATCAGTGCCTATGAAGAGGCCAGTCACCTTGATCCGGATGATAAAGAGATCTGGTTGAACTTGTCATTCATTTATTACGATCGCGGTGAGTATGATAAGGCATTGGAGGTTATTCTGATGGGCATGTCGCAAATACCTGATGAGTCCGAATTTTTTTATCGGGCCTCAGTGTACCTCATTGAGGCGGGTAAATTCAAAGACGCCTTTAACTATCTGGAAAATGGATTAATTTTGAACTTTGAAGGACACACTGTCCTTTTTGATTTCTTTCAAAAGCCCGAAACACAAAAGGCATTGTATAAGATAATCGATCAATTTAGAAAAGACAATCTCTGATGAATTACACTATTAAAAACCTCCCTGAGCGCACCACCAAGCCCAGGCAATCAGGTTTTACCATGGCCATGGACAAGGGCATGAGCGTGCGGGAAGCTGAAGATTTTGTGAGCAATTCGGCCGAACACGTAGACATCGTGAAGCTGGGATGGGCCACCTCGTACGTTACTCCACGGCTGAAAGAAAAAATAAAAGTATACACCGATGCAGGCATCCCCTGTTATTTTGGTGGCACATTGTTCGAAGCGTTTATCATCCGCGACCAATTTGATGACTATCGCAGGGTACTTGATACGTTCGAACTAAAGTATGCAGAAGTTTCCGATGGCTCCATTGACCTCGACCACGATAAGAAGTGCGAATACATTCGCCAGCTTACTTCGCAGGTGACGGTGCTCTCAGAAGTTGGGTCGAAGGATGCCGACAAAATCATTCCTCCTTACAAGTGGATTGAGCTTATGCAAAAGGAACTTGATGCCGGTGCCTGGAAAGTAATTGGCGAAGCAAGAGAAGGCGGCAACGTAGGACTCTTCCGTTCATCCGGAGAAGTGCGATCCGGATTGGTGCAAGAAATTTTAACGAAAATTCCGTTTGAGAAAATTATCTGGGAGGCGCCACAAAAAGCACAGCAAGTTTGGTTTATCAAATTGCTGGGTGCCAACGTAAACCTGGGCAACATTGCTCCGCAGGAAATCATACCGCTCGAGACCATCCGGCTGGGTTTGCGCGGTGACACTTTCCTTCATTTTCTGGGACTGCAACGC
>JAIENH010000496.1 GCA_019751475.1 Cyclobacteriaceae bacterium | reverse complement strand
GATGCCAAAACAGCGACCCCCACATTAAGGTCTTGCTTTCAAGGAATTGCGATGAGAGAGCAGAATTACTCAACGGCATATAGCGTATACGAAACACCGTACCAATGACACATACGGCAAGTGCTATATAAGGCAGAGCAATGAATAAGAAATTATTCCACATGATTAACTTTCCCTTGGTGGATGAGAATCTAAGACCGATGATATTGCTTGAAGCAAATGACGATATGGATTATTGTTCGAATCTAAGGATGCCTGCATTTCTTTAAGAGCCGGAATTAGCACATATTGACTTAGCTCCTTAACTTCCTCCTCCTCTAAATATTGGCAGTTATTGAGCACGACTTTCAGATGATCAGGTAGTTCTCCATTAAGTGGCAGTCCAAGCTGGTTGTATCGATTGCTCAGCTCCTGCATTAACGATCCGCGCTCATAATTTTCATCACCCCAGATATAAGAACTCAAATAAGGAGTACAAATTGGAGCAAGATCGAAAGTACGAGTGAAAACTTCTTCAATCTCTCCCTGGCTTAGTCTTGCTAATTCCCTTTGTAATGCCTCAAGATGCTTGCCGGATTCAGGATAAAAGGCAGAAAGCATCTTACACGACGAATCAAGCACGGCAGTAAATTCAGGAGATGGATACTCCAGCAAATTGGCAATCAGTGCTAATGCCTTTGTCTTTGGACGTTTCATCTTAAGCATTAGGGTCCCCTCTCTAGCGATACATTCTTTCCAAGCCCGCAAGATCCTTTACACATTTCCGGGCTGCATGTGCCCTCCATTGCTTCTTCGCGTTGAAGTGGCGGCATTACATAACGGTCATACACCGTTGCCAATGCCGTAAGATTGTAAATTTCTTCTGCTTGCTCTGGAGATAGATTAGCTTCTCTCATTACTTTAGAGATGGTGACCACGTCAACATCACCTATGTCAAATGAACGCTTGTAATAACGAACCGCCATCAGTTTTTTCAGAACGTTTTCTACGATTTCTTCGTTACCTGCGCTGAATAGCTTAGATAAATACTTGACCGGTATTCTTGCTTTATGCAAATCAGCAAAAAAATCTTTATTTTGATGTTCGTAAACACCGTCTTCAATTTTACCCATAACCGGCAATAGTGGTGGCACGTAAAAAAGCATAGGCATGGTGCGATATTCGATATGAAGCGGCAAAGCCAGCTTCCATTCCATTACATACTTCCATATGGGAGAGTTTTGAGCTGAGTCTATAAACTCTTCGCTAATGCCATTTTTTCTGGCCTGTTCAATAATTTTTGGATCATTAGGATCACATATTATAGAACGCTGTGATTCCACCAAAGCGTGCTCCGGCACCGACATTGCTTGGGCCAAGCGATCGGCATCATAAAGCAGAACACCTAAGTATCTAATTCGCCCTACGCATGATTGAAAACAATTTGGCGCTTGCCCGGTCTCCAATTTTGGATAACAAAGAATGCATTTCTCTGACTTACCTGTTTTCCAGTTGTAGTAGATTTTTTTATATGGACAAGCAGATATACAAGCTCTCCAGCCTTTACAAGCGTCCTGATTAATTAGAACAATTCCGTCTTCTCCGCGTTTATACAGCGCCCCCGATGGGCAAGCGGCAACACAGCTTGGATTAGCGCAATGGTTACACATGCGCGGCAGGTAGAACATCGACACGCGCTCAATTTCAAAAAGTTGTTCCCGTTCCTCGTCACTCAGTCCCTCTAAATTTATATCGTTTTCGGCATAAAGTGGTGAACCGGAGAGATCATCATCCCAGTTTGGACCAGCCGCAATGTCAGTGTACTCTCCTGTTATTAAAGAAACAGGAATAGCGGTAGGTTGATCATCAGACTCTGGAGCATCAAATAAGTCTTGGTATTTATAGGTCCAAGGCTCGTAATAATCTTCCAATCCGGGTTGGTTAGGGTTATAGAAAAGTTTAAGAAAGGCATCTATCTTATTTTGACTGCGCAGTGAAAGCTTACCGTTACCGTTTACTTTCCAGCCCCCCTTAAAATGCTCTTGATCTTCCCAGAGCGTGGGAAATCCTGTTCCCGGCTTGGTTTCCACATTATTCCACCACATGTACTCAGATCCTTCACGATCTGTCCAAACGTTTTTGCATGACACACTACACGTGTGACAACCAATACATTTATCAAGGTGGAAGACCATTGCGACTTGTGCTCGAATATCCATAATCTTGCCGCCTTTTTACCAGACCAACTGGTCGAGTTTTTTAACTACAACGAACGTATCGCGATTAACCCCGGTTGGTCCCCAGTAGTTAAAAGCATAGGTAAACTGGGC
The DNA here is from genome assembly GCA_019751475.1 of Cyclobacteriaceae bacterium. Taxonomy (GTDB): domain Bacteria; phylum Bacteroidota; class Bacteroidia; order Cytophagales; family Cyclobacteriaceae; genus ELB16-189. The sequence goes on along the minus strand of JAIENH010000496.1, from coordinate 2,995 downwards.
GTAGCCGCCTACCATAAATAATGGCTTAAGCCTGGCCCTTGTTAAACTATTATGTCCACCAGCTCTTTTGAAGCCTCGCTCTTTCGACTTTGGCACAGAAACGGTACGTTCCGGAGCATGATAGATAAAAGAAATACCGCGTGGTATGCGAGCGCTAACACAGGCTCTCGTGCAGAGTACACCATGATCGTTTACAACCTCAACCCAGTCGTTATCATCGATTCCAATTGATGCCGCATCTTTATCATTCAGCCAGATTGGCTCAAGTCCGCGAGAGAGAGTTTTCATCCTCAGTGTATCGCCGAACGTTGAATGAATATGCCATTTACCATGCGGAGTCAAATAGTTAAGTATCAATGAATCTCCGCCTGTCTTAGTTTTTTCCAGATCACCGGTTGCATGCCTATCCGCACGCGGTTTATACGTTGGCATATTTTCACCAAAAGCAATATAAGCCTCATGATCTAAATACATATGCTGGCGACCGGTTAGGGTTCTCCAGGGAATTTGTTCTTCAACATTTTGGCAATACGCCGAATAAGTGCGTTCACCATTGGTAATACCAGTCCAGTAGGGCGTGGTCAGAACTCTTCTTGGTTGAGCCATCAAATCGGTAAAGGTATAACGTACACTTCTAGTGTCTTTAGCTAAATGTGTATGGTCTATACCTGTCTTGATCGACTCCGCTTCAAAAGCCCGGTAGGCACACTCGCCATTAGTTTCAGCGGCAAAATGAAGTATGGCATTGCAAACAGAAACATCGTCTTTTAAAGAAAGATAGGTCTTGCCGCCCCAAGATTCTACCGGATTATCCTTTATGTACAGATCATGGAGATCATCAATATCATAGTGGGTTCCATGAACGGCAAGTCCGTTATTGCGAAAATTGGGTCCCAAAGAAATAAACTTGTTATACAGATTCGGATAATCTCTTTCGACCACTTTTATATTTGGCATGGTTTTACCAGGAATAGCTTCGCACTCTCCGGTAATCCAATTCTTCATTGTGGGTTGGGCAATTTCAGCCACAGTATCATGCATGAGCGGCCACGTTAACACATCTTTTACCGGAGCGTTAAAATATTGTTTGGCTAATTGCGCCGTCTCAAAAGCCAGACCTCTAAATATGTCCCAATCACTTTTGGATTCCCAGCAAGGAGGAACAGCCGCCTGTAACGGATGAATAAAACTGTGCATATCCGTGGTGCTTAAATCGTTCTTCTCATAGTAGGTTGCTGCCGGCAACACTATATCCGAGTAAAGAGCGGAGGAATCCATACGGAAGTTCAGATCAACAATGAGATCCATTTTTCCCAGCTCTAATTTGTCATGCCAGGTCACTTCTTTTACCAGATCTTGGGCCGCTTCATCAGCTATAGCGTTATTGTGTGTGCCAAGATAATGTTTGAGAAAGTATTCATGCCCTTTAGCAGAAGATAAAAGCGCGTTGCCACGCCAGATGTACCATACTCTTGGAAAACATTCAGGAGCATCGGGATCTTCCATAGAGAACTTGAGTTTTCTCTGTTTAAGTTCATTTACTACATATTCACTGATGGCTTCATTTGTTGTTGCACCTGAGGTTTGGGCATCGTCAACTAAGGCAAGAGAACTCTTGTTGAATTGAGGATAACACGGCAACCAGCCATTGCGCACCGCCATTACTTGTTTATCGGCAGTATGCCCATGAGCAAGAGGATTGCCGGCGCTGGACACCGGGCACATTTCTGAAAACTCACGGTCATAGCGCCATTGATCTGAATGCATATAATGGAAAGAGGGAGCATTTTGCAATCTGGGTGGACCACCCCAGTCGCCGGCAAAGGCGATTGGTCCCCAGGATGCCTGCGGAGCAAGTTTTTCTTGACCGACATAATGATTTAAGCCACCGCCTGGAACACCAACACAACCACAGAATATAAGAGGCATAATACAGGCTCTGTATATTAGGTTATTGTGATACCAGTGATTGGCACCGGCACCAATAATTATGCTGCATTTGCCTTTTGTTTGCGCAGCCGTTGTAGCCCACTCTCTGGCAAATTTTACAACAATAGATGCTTTAATACCGGTAAATTGTTCTTGCCAAGCCGGTGTGTAAGGCAAACAATAATTATCATAATCCTCAGGATATTCGCCTTCTTGACCATGAGGCACTCCATACTGCGCAAGCATTATCTCAAACACAGTGGTAACCAGTACTTTACCCGTGGCCGTTTCAATTGTTTTCGCAGGAACATTTCTAACACTTACTCTACCATCGGTACCAACTGAAAAGTCCTGGCATGCCAAAGGCACACTTGCGTCAGCCATGTCTCCAAGAAAAATAGCGGGATCAATGGCTTTGCCGGTGATTGAATCTTCTAATTTTAAGTTCCACTGTCCTTTTTTCTCTTGCCAGCGATGTCCAACTGTTCCACCTGGGACGGCAAGCTCTTGTGAGATATTATCCAATACCAATAATTTCCAATCGGCATTATCTATTGTGCTTAAATCTTCCTTTTCACCGGCTCTCAGTAATTTACCCGCTGTATAATTGCCCTCTTCGTTTTTTTCTAGAGTCACCAAAAATGGTGCGTCACTGTATTTCTTTACATAATCGACAAAATAAGGAATTTGTTTGTCTACATAAAATTCTTTAAGAATGACATGTCCTACGGCCATCCAATAAGCACCGTCTTGACCTTGATGAATCGGTATCCATTCATCGGCAATTTTAGAAACCTGTGCAAAATCCGGAGAAAAAACAACCACTTTAGCTCCACGATGCCGTGCTTCCACCAAAAAGTGAGCATCGGGAGTGCGGGTCATTAATACATTAGAACCAACCGTGGCCACGAATTTAGAATGAAACCAATCTGCGCTTTCAGCAACATCTGTTTGCTCACCCCATACCTCTGGAGATGCCGGCGGCAAGTCACAATACCAGTCATAGAACGACAAGCACACTCCTCCCATAAGCTGAAGGAAACGTGCGCCGGCGGCATAACTCACC
>JAIENH010000308.1 GCA_019751475.1 Cyclobacteriaceae bacterium | reverse complement strand
TCCATTTTTCCAAGACAAACAACCAGTTCCTTGCTACCCACATCAATGCCCACTACCTGTCTGATGATTTTTTCCATGCTACCCACATCAATGCCCACTACCTGTCTGATGATTTTTTCCATAAGACTGTAAATGTTTAAGGTTGAACAATCAATAGTGGAAACTTCCCTTGGACTGGTCTCCTGAACCGGTATACTGGCTGAGTGAATACCCGCCTTACATTCTGTTCTGCCTGAGGAAGAAAAAAGTGGGGGCCATATCTCAAAATCAGCATACCTTGAAGGTTGCTAAGACGACTTTAAGCTCTCCCACCTTTCACTATTTCTTCAAAGGTAGGGACATAAAAAAGTCTCCTACATTTGTTCTAAAACAAACATAGGAGATGATAGGCAAACCACGGTGCTTGTATTTGCTTTCTGAATTGCTCTCCCGTGGGCACATCAAATTTGATATTACCAAGTCGATCGCCCTTGCTGCGACCCCAACCGCCATGGTTCCACGGGCCGATTACAATAAAATTCTGATTGCGTGTGTCTTTGGTTTCGAGTGCTTCATAGGCTTTGAGCGGACCGTAGTAATCTTCCTGGTCCCAATAGCCTGCCACATGAAGGTTGGGCACCGTGGGTGCACCCAATCGATAAGGCATCGATTGCTTTTTCCAAAACTCATCGTAGTCAGGATGTTTGGCAAAATCATTCCAGGTGGGGATTTTTCCGTGAAAATATTTTTCGTTCACGTTCGATAGCGGGCCCAATTGCAGATACCACTCGTAAGTGTCGTATTGATCAAATGAAAAATGAGCATCTTCTTTTGTGGCTTCTTCCATGTAGGCATACTCAAAACCATAGCTCAACCGAAATGCACCGTTGTGATGAAAGTCGTCACCCATCCACATGTCTGACGGGGTAGCTTGTTCAGACACCGCTTTCAATGCCGGGTGCGGATCGATAGTGCTCATCATAGTAGTCCAGCCACTGTACGAAATTCCATACATACCCACCTTGCCATTGTTGCTAACAATGTTCTTCAGCAGCCATTCAATCGCATCGTAGGTGTCCGTGCTCTCATCAATGGCTTTAGGATTTTTCTTATCACGCGTGAAGCGCTGCATCTCAAAAGCACCCTCTGATTTATAGCGGCCACGAATGTCTTGAAATACAAAATGATAGCCTTCCTTGGCCATATCGGCAATGTATTCCCAGCGGTTGGGCGATGGCAGATCGTTGACACCGTAAGGCGTGCGGCTGAAGAGTATTGGCAAGGGTGCCTGGACTTTTGCAGGAGAATAAATGACGGTATTAAGTTTTACGCCATCCCGCATAGGTATCATGACCGTTCGCCTTATATAGGTAAGCGTATCGGCCTGACCCGAAGCCTGAAATAGGCTTACAAGTAAAAGCTGGAGAATTGTAATAGAGCGTTTCATTCGGTCAGGGTTTGGAATTTGAAGGTACAAATATCTCAAGACACTCAAGTTTTTAAGGATAGGCTCTTGATTTCGAATGCAACCCCCAATAGCATAATTGCGTCTTAGTAAAAGAATTTTGCCGAAAGGCTGCAACCCTTTCATTTTGGTCGAGTCTATACTTCACAAAATCCCATGTATATGAAAAAATTGTCCATCCTTGCTCTCCTCCTACTGGTTCAGGTGTTCGTATTCGCACAGAATCGCGAAACACGAAGCGTAGATACGTTTACAAAAATATCTTTCCGGGTGCCCGGCAAATTGTACCTCCGTCAGGGAAGCCCACAAAAAGTAGAACTGGAAGGCTCGGCCGATGTGCTGCGCGAAATTGAGACTGATGTTGATGGCGGTCGATTGAGTATCGGTAAAGAAGGTCGGTGGATGAATTGGAACTGGAATGATCGCGACAAGATCATTGCTTACGTGACCGTTAAAGATATTGAAGCCATCAGTGTAAGCGGGTCGGGAGACTTGATTGGTCAGGGGAAATTCACAACCAATGATCTCGACCTGAAAGTGAGCGGCTCAGGCTCGATGGAAATAGAAGCAACAGCATCCGGCAACCTCGAAGCCGATGTCTCGGGTTCGGGCGACCTGAGTTTTAAAGGCTCGTGCGCTAATTTTGAAAGCGATGTAAGTGGCTCTGGCAAAGTGATGATCTCTTCCATTGCTGTACGCGATGATGCAGATATGGGTGTATCCGGTTCCGGAAAAATAATTGCCAGTGGAACGGCCCGTTCTGTAAAAGCAAATATATCCGGCTCCGGTCAGGTGCTGGCAGCCAACCTGGAGACAGACAAGTGCGAAGTGCGCATCTCTGGCTCAGGTGATGTGGAGATCAACGTGAAGAGTGATTTGGATGCCAACATCTCCGGTAGCGGTAGCGTGACCTACAAAGGAAGCCCAAGCCGTGTGAACAGCCATTCCTCTGGCAGTGGCAAAGTGAGAAAGATGTAAGTGATGGTTAACACCTAAGACATACAAAGAAGCTGTCTCCCAAGGACAGCTTCTTTGCTTTTTAGGAGCATTTCACTCATTCACTCATTGGTAGACATCTCAATTATTCTTGAGCCTTATTATTCTTTGACCGTTGCACAAATCCAGGTGCAAATCCAGGTGCCCTACACCTTTTTGAGGGAAGTAAGTAGGTGTAGGACACCTCTTCCCGCTTTTTGAACCACATAAACATAGAAACATAGCTTTTTGCAAAACGTCTATGTGAACTATGTGCCTCTGTGGTTGAGTATTATGATGCAATAGCACTTTTGACAATTTAGATGCGTCTGCCCTGTCACGAAAAGTAATTCTCTTTTTTATTCTTGCCCGACAGACTAACTTTCACAAAAAGTTATTGCCATGAGTTTTACGATTGATTATGAGATTGGCTTACGACTGCTTATCTCATTTGCATTGGGAGCGGCCATCGGCCTGGAGCGCGAGTATAACAGCAAGGCAGCCGGCCTGCGCACGATGATTATGATCTGCCTGGGCTCCACCATCTTCACGGAAATATCTATCATGATGGGTGGCACCACCCCAGACCGCATCGCATCCAACATAGTAACGGGTGTGGGCTTTCTCGGTGCCGGGGTTATTTTTAAAGATGGCTTAAGCATTACGGGAATCACCACGGCCACCACCATTTGGATTTCCGCAGCCTTGGGTATGGCCGTAGGTGCGGGAGAATACTTTATCTCTGTAGTCAGTGCGTGTGTGATCATTATTGTGCTGAGTGTTTTCAACAAAGTGCAATTCTTCATCGAAAAACTTCACCAGACCCGCATGTATAAAATTGGCTACGAAAGCTCTCTGACGTTGGAAGAGACCATTGAAAAAGAAATTTTAAATTTTAAACTGGGATTTTTCAAGAAGCGCGTAACAAAGGACAAAACACACTTTACGGTGGTGTATGAAATCACCGGCTCCGAAAAGCGCTTAGATGAATTTAACAGCTACCTGAAAAAAAACGATCAGTTTACTTCGTTTGAGTATTGACCACAGGGTGCTCCATCACTCCTCTCACAATAAGATACTGTGCACTGATGTAGGTAATCATAATAACCACTCCCCCGTAAGGGAAAGGAGAATAGAATTTATTAATGGCCAGCACCGAATCAGAAATCATAAACAAAATTGCACCCGACATCACAAACCAAAAGCTGGTTGATGTAGTACGACCAAATCTGTCAAGAGCTGATAGCGCCATTACCATCAATACGACCGCGTAGATTATCACCGGTATTTTAAGGTTTCCCAAGTGCGGGAATAAAAGCGTAATCAGGCCGCAGCCTGCCAGTAAAACCGGAAATGAAAATCTTATTCGCTGAGTAGGTAACAGACCTCCGAGCACGTCAGTCCATCGGGATTTGCGAAACGAAAGGATATACAACACATGCCCAATCAAAAAAGCAACCAGCCCTCCTATAAAAAAACCTGCATTCTCTTCTTGAAAGAGCAGTAACACATCGCCTGCCCAACCAAAAAACAACGCCCTGACAAAAAGAGGTGAGCGCATCTTGGCCACAGAAAGGTAGTAGCCGATGAGCGACAACATAATCATAGGTTTGGCTACTTCATGCACGCCCGGCCAATCAAAAGTGAGTGCCATGATTTCAGCCGCGCTGACCACTACAAATGATATGAGGAAAAAGATCGATCGGTTCATGACGTTGCCGGTGCCACTTGTTTTGGCCGAACAAATAAATAGATAAAGGCAATCGTACTAAGCGAAGCGCTGACCATAAAAGTGGTAATAAAACGTGTTGGGTCATTGCCAAAAATCCAGCCGGAGAAAAAAGCGCCCAGGCCAATACCTAATTCCATAAAAATATAAAGAGACGACACGCCCCTGCCCTTGTGTTGGGGATCACTCAAATCAGTGGCCCAGGCCAGCAACGTTGGTGAAGTTGTGCCCTGAGCCAATCCATAAATAAAGGAGCCAATAATCAGTTCCAGTTTGGTATCCGCCAAACCAATCCACAACATGCCGAATGTCATAAAGGCGGTAGAAATTCTTAGTACCGGCACGCGTCCATAAATATCAGACACCTTGCCCGCGGCCAATCGCACGAGCAGCGATGCAATCGTAAAGTACGTGAACAGCAATCCTTTATTTTCAATACCAACATAGGCACCAAAGTCAGGGATGATGGTGAACAAGTTGCCATAGGCATAGGCGCAGAGGCCCATCACAAGGCTTGGTGCCAGCACGCGAGATTCAAACAAATCCTGGCGATGCACGCGCAGCAGTTGAAACGATACAGGATGTTTCTCTTTCACCGTTTCTTTTATCGTCAATACGATCAGCGAAGAGAGAATGGCAAAAGCGGAGGAACAAAAAAACATCGTCTCCAGTGAAAATGAACTGGACAACCATCCGCCCAGAGCCGGGCCGCCCGCCATGCCCAAGGTACTGGCCGTGCCCAAAAGGCCCATCGCCTCGCCCCTGCGGTCGGCTGGAATCACATCAGAGAGATAGGCCGTCTGGCCCGTTGGTGTAAAGCCTGTAGAGAATCCATGCACCAACCGAAGAAATAAAAATCCAAATACAGACGTGAGCCACGGATAGAGCATACTACAAACAAAGCACACCACCGAACCAAATATGATCACAGGCTTGCGACCCAATTTATCCGCCAGCTTTCCGCTGAAAGGTCGAGAGATCATCGCGGTAAGCGTGAACAACGAAATGATAAGTCCTTTGTAATCTGCACCACCGAGGGAGGTGAGAAAAAAAGGCAACTCCGGAATGATCATGTTGAAGCTCGCGAAAAACAAGAGCGAACTTGTGCACAGCAACCAAAACTGAGATGAATATGGAGAAGTTTTACTCAAGCC
>JAIENH010000541.1 GCA_019751475.1 Cyclobacteriaceae bacterium | reverse complement strand
GCTTGGAGGTTTCCATAAGTTTAAAAAATTTGGTCCCTCAAAATTAATCCTCCCTGCGACATTTTGGAATACACCCGTTTTGATGTCATCCATTATACGCTTGGCCAGTTCATTGGCTTTCCGTTCATTCTGCGACTCTGCGTAGATGCGGATAATAGGCTCAGTATTGCTCTTGCGCAGGTGTACCCACTCTTTCTCCTTCTCAAAATCAATTTTCACGCCATCGGCTGTGTTGATTTTTTCGTGCGCGTACTTGGCCTTTACCTTTTCCAGCACATCGTCCACATTTATACTAGATGTGAGTTCAATTTTATTCTTCGAGATGAAATAGTTTGGGTAGGTGTTTCGTAGTTCGGAAGCTTTCACCTTTGACTTGGCCAGGTGTGTCAAAAACAACGCGATGCCCATCAGCGCATCGCGCCCGTAATGAAGCTCCGGAAAAATGACCCCTCCGTTGCCTTCTCCACCGATTACGGCCTTCGTCTGCTTCATGGTGGTTACCACATTCACCTCCCCAACGGAGGCAGCGGTGTAGGTGCCCTTTGCTTTTTCTGTCACATCGCGCAAAGCCCGCGTGGATGAAAGATTCGATACAGTATTTCCCTTGCGTCTGCTCAACACGTAGTCGGCTACTGCCACGAGTGTGTACTCTTCTCCAAATGGTTTTCCGTCTTCTTGCACTAAGGCAAGCCGATCAACATCCGGGTCAACGATAATTCCCAAGTCATATTTTTTCCGCTTCACCTCTTTGCAGATGGCTTTGATGTTTTCCGGTAGCGGCTCGGGGTTGTGTGGAAACTTACCCGTGGGCTCGCAATACAACTCTTTAATTTTCTTTACACCCAGTGCTGTCAACAAGGCAGGCACGGCAAGGCCACCTGTGGAGTTAACGGCATCTACTACAATTTTGAATTTCGCTTTTTTGATGGCCTTCGCATCGACTAACTTATTTTTTAAAATAAGTTCGATGTGTTTTTTGATATACGAATGGTTTTTTTCGTATTGCCCTAATTTTTCTACAGGTGCAAAGTCAAAATTTTCTTGTTGGCCCAGCGCCAGTACTGAGGCCCCATCTTCCGCAGAAATGAATTCACCTTTTTCATTAAGAAGTTTCAGCGCATTCCATTGAGCGGGGTTATGACTGGCCGTAAGAATAATTCCACCACCTGCTTTTTCCAGCGGCACCGCAATCTCAACCGTAGGCGTGGTAGATAGACCAAGATCGACAACGTCCAGGCCCAGACCTTGAAGGGTGGCGCTCACAAGGCTGCTCACCATCTCACCCGAGATCCGTGCATCACGACCGATGACGATTCGTTTGCCTTTCCGGGATTTCACCCATGTGCCGAAGGCCGCAGCAAATTTTACAGTATCAACGGGTGTCAAGGCATCGCCTGGCTTGCCACCAATAGTGCCCCGTATGCCGGAAATAGATTTAATAAGTGTCACAGGTCAAGATTTGTGACCACAAAACTAAAAAGGAATGGCTGGATTCTTAGCGATTTTTAACTGGGGGCAACGTGGCCAACTCAACTTGCTTGTTGGGGTCGCCACAGGCCTCACCTTCGCCCACTACTTTGCCGCAGTAACCACACGTAATGCCCTCCTTGGCAAGAAAGGGACTTTGCGTGGCACAGGTACCCCTGAATTCACCGTTTTTGATAAAAATCAATCGCACCGACATGAGCGCAAAAAACAATGCGAAGATGGCCAGGGTGAAAAGAAGAACAGTCATGGCGGTTTATGATTTTAGAATTGCGATTTTTGGTCTTGTGGTTGCCCCATAAGAGAACCCACCTATTGAACACAAATTTATAATCTTAGTTCTCAAAAGAAAAGCTATTAATGAAATGGCCATCGAAAATCCTATTCCAACCAATATGACCACTCTGGCCATTCCATCTGACCTTGATTAAAAATTATAAACAGATGAAAAAGCCCCTTTCCGCGCCCGATCCTGACCGTGAAGCCAAACTTAAGGCCTTTGACAGGTTGCTGACCATCATGAACGAGCTTCGTGAAAATTGCCCATGGGATAAAAAACAGACGCTGGAAAGCCTGCGCCACCTCACCATCGAGGAGACATACGAACTGTCAGACGCAATCCTGGAAGGTGATCTGAAAGAAATCAAAAAAGAATTGGGCGACCTCATGCTTCACCTGATCTTTTACTCGCGCATCGCTTCGGAGACAAAAGCATTTGATGTGACCGATGTACTCAATAGCATTTGTGAAAAGCTCATTGAGCGACACCCGCACGTGTACGGTGAGGTGGTGGCTCATGACGAGCAAACCGTGAAGGAAAACTGGGAGAAGATAAAACTCCGCACCGGCAACAAGTCGGTACTGGAAGGCGTGCCCAAATCGCTACCCGCCCTGGTCAAGGCCATGCGCATTCAAGACAAAGCGCGGGGTGTGGGTTTTGATTGGGAGCACAAAGAACAAGTGTGGCAGAAAGTGGAGGAGGAGATGAATGAATTCAAGCAGGAGTTTAATGTGGCCTCGAATGAAATCATGAACAAAGAGAAAGCTATGGCCGAATTTGGCGACTTACTTTTCTCGTTGATTAACTATTCTCGCTTTTTGGATATCGATGCCGAAGAGGCGCTTGAGCGCACGAATAAGAAATTCATCAAACGATTTCAATTCCTGGAATCAGAGTCGAAGAAGGATGGAAAGAAAATTGGTGAGATGAGCCTGGCGGAGATGGATGTGTACTGGGAACGGGCGAAAAGTCTATGAACGATCGCCTGGGTTGTGCGGATCATCCCAGTCAAAGTATTCGTCTTTCTCCAGTTCCAATTCTTTTTTCTTCTTCTTGCCTTTCAGCTTAAAGGCATCTTTTAGTTCCTGTACTTCTTTTTTTAAGTCGCTGCTGATTTTCATTTTCACGGCTTCCTTATCGTACGCCACATCATACTGATCGGTGGTGCCGGTAATCTTCAAGAAAATTTTTGATTGCCCTTTGCTGTCTTGCTCGATAGAACCAAAGGCTTCATCGGGGTCAATTTTCTTTTTGCTGCGCAAAGGTGCCACCACGCGGTAGTCAATTTTTTGATCGAATGTATGGGTGCCACTCAACTGGATCACCGTTACGTTGCTGCGGATTTCCATCTGTGGAATGTACACGGTTTTGTTTTCAATGTGAATATCGTTTTTCAGGTCGGCAAACCGCAATTGACTCAGACCCTCGTCATCAAGGTACTTGCTGAGTTTTTGCATGGGCTGAAAATTATTCAACTCGCCATTTTTAATGGTAGCACTTACGTCCGCCACGAGCGACTGCGACTTAAGCAACAGGGTTTCGTCCAGCGTGCCCTCCATGGATATGTCGGCATACGACTGACCCTTGAGGTGGTGATAACCGATAAAGTCTTGTTGGAAATTACCAAATACGTAAAAAAGCGAATCAATGTAGATGCCGTTGAATTTGGCCGAGCTGATCAGGTCAATCGCTTTGGGATTCTTGGCATCCAGAATACCTGACAGACTTAAAGAACCACCCATAGCGTTGAGTTGAATATTGCGTGATACCGCCACCTGATTTTTTACCAGCAAGTCGCCTTTGATGGATGTAGGATGGAATTTTTTGTAGCGCAGCGCCTTTACGTTGTAGTTGAAGTTTAGAGCCACATTCGGTGAAATGCTGAAGCGATACGGTCCTTTTTCATCCGTGCCGAAGCCCACCGCAAACAAATGATCTACATCCAGAAAATCAGACGTGAGATCTGCCTCGATACCAATCAGCTGGTTTTCAAAAATCAAAAACGTAACGATATTCTTAAAGAAGCCATTCAGTAGAAAGTCACTTTTCTCAAACCTTCCGCGCAGGTTGCTCATGGCGAGGTCATTGTTATCAAATCGAAGAGAGCCGTTAAGCTGCTTGAACGCCAATTTTTCTTTTCCCACCACCATGTTGATGTCCATCAGTTCCACCGTGCCTTCAGTGCGCACCTGTTGAGCTGTGGATTTCTTTTTCAGCAAGGCTACCGGCCCGTTGAGTGAAACGTTGGCTTTCATGCGCCCCGAGAGCTGATGAAAGTCTTCCATGGGGAAGAAATTGAGCAGGGCAGCAGCGTTTACCTCCCCTTTGAAATCCGTGTTCACAAACGGATCATCAAAATTCCGCAACGCAAAATTTCCCGTAAAGTGATCACCATTAAGTGTAGCCGATACATTTTTCAAAAACAACTCGGCATCCGTAAGTCGCGAGAGTGATGGCGTAGCAAAGGAACCTTCGAGGTTGGCATTTTCAATGCGCGATTGAAACTCCGGATGATACAATGTCACATTTTTCAATCCGAAGGCCATGGATAGAAATGGATCTTTCGTTTTGCTGATTTCTCCTTTTAGTGTCATATCGAAATAGACATCGCCTTTGCTTTGGTACTTGAGAAAATTTTGGGTGGTAGTCTCTGGCATCAATGACAGCAGCGTTTGAATGTCGGTGTCCTTGCCGATGGTTTGCAGGTCGAGCAGGTTTTTGTCTTTAAAGTGATAGGTGCCGCTCACTTCAAAGAGCGCCTTGTCAAGGGTGAGTTGAGAAGGCTGGATAGCAAGGGATTTTGCTCTGTCATCGTAATCAACGTTCGCCTTCACATCAAAAATCTTTTTTCGGAAGAAGACAGAGCGCCCAATGCCGATTTGCTCGCTCACCACATCACCGGTAGCCTCGATGTGATACACATCGCCCACGGCACGAATGGTGGTGAGTAAGTGACCACTCGAAAACTCGTGGTGTTGGCTGGCCGACACATCGATGTAGCTGACAAAACTGTTTTGCAGTTTTACATTTTTTAAATCAAACGACACCGCACCACCTTCACCCGAAGATTTGACGATGGTGTAGTTGTTTTTTCCGGCTTTGTTGATGCGCAGGTTGGTCTCACTGTCGCGTACCTGTAGGCCGCGAATAGTGTAGCGCCCTTGCCATACTTCAACAGGATTCAATACAAATGATACTTTCTTGGCCGTGAGCAGCGGATACTCGCCTGGGTGGCTGTCTTCAATGTACACATCATACAGCACGATGGCGAGGTTAGGAAAATCCTGGAAAGCCGATACTTCGATGGTGCCGATTTTTACCGGGGTGCCGAGGTTTTTATTGGCCTCGCGGATAAACTGCTGAATGATGCGGTCTTTGAACAAGAACACAGACGCCAGCAGACCGATTAGCAGCACCACCAGTCCGGTGACGGTGTAAAAAATGATTTTTCGAAGGGCTTTCAAAACGGACGGTAAACGATTACAAAAGTAGGTTTTTAAACGACCCTTGACGGGATTATTGTACATATCAA
>JAIENH010000688.1 GCA_019751475.1 Cyclobacteriaceae bacterium | reverse complement strand
TGCCCAATTCTTTGGGGAAATAATCAAACATCCACATGTCGTGGTTGCCGGTAAAAAAGCAGATGTGAATGCCGGCATCACAAAGTTCTGCCAGCTTGCCCTGCAGGCGAATAAAACCCTTGGGTATGGCGTGACGGTATTCAAACCAGAAATCAAAAATATCACCAACCAAATAAATGCTGTGCGCATCCGAGCGCACCGATTCAAGCCAGGCCACGATCTTTCGCTCACGCGTCAAACTTGCTTCGTGCGTAGGTACACCCAAATGAAAATCAGATGCGAAGTATATCTTTTTGCCCGCTGGCAGTGAAATGACTTCTTCCTTCATCATTGGCAAAGAAACACAGAATTTCTAAACTTTTTGGGACGCTATCCTGGCAAAGAAAAGCCAGCCACTCGTTTGGAGTGACTGGCCTTCTCATGTTTCCGAACGGATTACTGAGCTGCTTTCGGCTCTGCCGGAGCAGGTTCTGAGGCGGGCTCTGTTGCTACCGGAGGCACTTCTGCAGCCTTGTCGCTTTGTCCGTTGGTGAATTTCTGATAGGTAGTCTGGCTGTTGAAGGGCCGCTTGCCAATTAGCCGTTCCAAATCATTTTGGAAAAGTATTTCCTTTTCCAAAAGTTCTTTCGAAATCACTTCCAGTTGGTCGCGATGGTCGTTCAGCAACTTCTTGGTGCGCTGGTAACAGAAATCAATCAGGGATTTTACCTCCTTGTCAATTCGTTCAGCAGTAGCATCGGAATAGGGTTTTTGAAAATTGTATTCGTTCTGCTTGCTATCGTAGAAAGACAGGTTGCCAATCTCTTTGTTCATGCCGTACACCGTCACGATGCTGTAGGCCATTTTGGTAATGCGCTCCAGGTCGCTGAGCGCACCAGTCGATATCTTGTTAAACACAATGTCTTCTGCTACGCGACCACCAAACGCCATGCACATCTCGTCAATCAACTGGTCAGTTTGATAAAGGAACTGCTCCTTCGGCAAGTATTGTGCGTATCCAAGAGACGCTACACCGCGCGGCACGATGCTTACTTTTACGAGCGGGTCTGCGTGCTCAAGGAACCACCCTGCTACCGCATGGCCAGCTTCGTGGTAGGCCACAATTTTCTTTTCCTCCGGTGAAATGAGTTTATTCTTTTTCTCCAAGCCACCAATAACACGGTCAATGGCATCCTGAAAATCCTGCATCTCCACCTCTTTCTTCTCTTTGCGCGCAGCAATCAGGGCGGCCTCGTTACACACGTTGGCAATCTCAGCACCGGCAAAGCCGGGAGTCTGAGCAGCCAGTTTTTTCACATCTACTTCTTTTGAAAGTTTTATTGGCTTGAGATGAACTTTGAAGATCGCCTCACGTCCGTTGATGTCTGGTTTGTCAATGCTAATCTGACGGTCGAAGCGGCCTGGTCGCAAGAGAGCCGAGTCAAGCACATCAGGGCGGTTGGTAGCCGCGAGGATGATCACTCCGCTGTCGGTAGCAAAGCCGTCCATCTCCACCAGCAATGAGTTCAAGGTATTTTCGCGCTCATCGTTGGCACCAGGTATCTGGCCTCGTCCGCGTGAGCGACCGATAGCATCAATCTCATCGATGAAAATAATACACGGTGCTTTTTCTTTTGCTTGCTTGAATAAGTCGCGCACACGGGCAGCGCCCACGCCCACAAACATCTCCACAAAATCAGAGCCCGACAACGAGAAAAAAGGCACGCCTGCCTCACCGGCCACGGCCTTTGCCAACAATGTCTTACCTGTGCCGGGTGCTCCCACAAGGAGTGCTCCTTTCGGGATTTTGCCTCCCAGCTTGGTGAATTTGGAGGGGTTCTTCAAGAACTCTACGATCTCCATGATTTCTTCTTTCGCCTCGTCAAGGCCGGCAGCATCTTCAAACGTGATCTTTACTTTGCTCTCCGCATCGAAGAGTGCAGCTTTTGATTTTCCAATGTTGAAAATCTGACCACCCGGGCCACCACCTCCGGTCATTCTGCGCATCAACATCCAGAAACCAAACAGCAACAGGAACAAGAAGCCCCAGTTCAGCAGCATGCCGGTGATGTCGCTGCGCTCTTCTACCCTTAAGTCTACTTGCTGTTCGCGCGGAATATTTTTAGAAAGCTGTTCGTATTTGTCCATGAACTTGTCAATGGACCCAATCTTCATTTTATAGTGAGGGCCGTTCGCGTTTAGCCCAAAGGGGCTGCTGCGCTCCAACTCCATTTTATACTTCGCATTCTGTAGGGCTTCAGCCTTCAAGGTGATCTCCACCTGCTCTTCGTTCTTCACCAACACCAATTTCTTGATGTCACGGCTTTGCACCATGTCTTCAAACTTGCTGGATTGAATTTCTACCAGCTCTGTGCTTTTTGTAAAATAGCTTACACCAAAAATGACAGCCACCAATCCCAGGATGATCCAAATCTGATAGTTATTGCTCGGGCGTGGCAGGCGTGGTGCATTCTTGTCTTTTCTCTCTTTGTCCATTCTCTTTAGTTAATCGTAGTAAGTGAATCCAATAACGTAGTTGCGTTTCTTTAGTTTTAATCTTCAATTTCCGTGATTTCGGCATCGCCCCACAGCTTTTCAAGGGCAAAGAAGCTCCTCCGGTCTCGTCTAAAGATATGCGCCACTGCACTACCATAGTCGAGTAAGAGCCACTCTTTATTGCTTTTGCCTTCGGTATGCCACGGATTTTCTTTCAATCCTTTGTAAACCATTTCATCCACCGAGTCAGCGATAGCGTCAAGCTGCTTGTCAGAATTACCCGAACAGATCACGAAAAAGTCAGCTACAGCGTTTTTTACTAGGCGAAGGTCCATCACCACAATTTCACCAGCTTTCTTCTCCTGCATGCCTTTTACGATCAATTGGCTTAATTTTTCGGAGTTGTCAGCCTTCCGTCTCTTGGCCATTCACTATCTTGGGTTGATGGATAAAACAAACCGTAAAACTAACTAAAATACCTTGTATAAAATCCCTGCCAATACCCTTTTCATGGGTCAGAAACTGGTTTACGTGCCAGAATGTCATTCTACTAGTTCTTTTCTTAATGAATTAAATAATCAATCGCAGTTGCCGGAAGGCACCGTCATCATTACTGATCACCAGACGGCTGGCCGTGGCCAACGCGGCAATGTTTGGGAAGCCGAAGCCGGCAAGAATCTGATGTTTTCATTTTTACTGCGGCCATCGTTTCTACCGCCCGCTGCACAGTTTAACTTAAACATGTGTATCTCATTGGCGGTGGCGGCCGTGATGCAACAAGAAGTTCCACAGTCAGTACGACTTAAGTGGCCCAATGACATCTTTGTGAACGATAAAAAAATTGGAGGCATCCTCATAGAAAACCAGATACAAGCCAACACCATCACAGCTTCTTGTGTAGGGATTGGCTTGAACGTGAATCAAGAACGATTTTCACACCCTCGTGCCGCGTCTCTTCATAACTTCAGTCAGCTTACGCATGATCGGTCTGAGGTTTTTGAGCAACTGTTAAAGAAGCTGGAAGACGAATACCTGAAACTGCGAGCCGGTGCTACCGATTTGAAACAGCGCTACCTGAAGATATTATATAAGCATCAGACTTCGGGCCGGTTCGCTTCCGCGGAAGGAGAGTTTACGGGTACCATTTCTGATGTGGACGATCACGGTCGCCTGTGTGTGGAAGTGCATGGAGCAATGCGCAGATATTTGTTTAAGGAAATCACCTTTTTGGAATAATTGTCCATCCCGAATACCGACCGTGGCTACGTTCTATTCATGTTTCCAAAAGAAATAGTTGATTTTAAATAATGGAAACCACTATCTTCCAAGCGTAAAAACAAACCAGTCATGTATTTGAATACGGAATTGCAAAAAAACAACTCATTTGATGCCATCGTGGTGGGCACCGGTATCAGCGGAGGTTGGGCCGCAAAGGAGCTGACCGAAAAAGGACTGAAGACCTTAGTATTGGAGCGGGGGCCGATGGTAAAACATCCTGATTACCCTACCGCTACCAAAGACCCATGGGAATTTCCTAACGGAGATAGGCCGACACAAGAAGATCTGGAAAAGCAAGGCGTGCAAAACCGCACCGGTTATACCGTAAGGCAGTCTACCAAGCACTGGTTTGTAAATGATTTGGAGAACCCTTATACCGAAACAAAACGCTTTGACTGGATGCGCGGTTATCATGTGGGCGGCCGCTCCATCATGTGGGGACGCCAGAGCTACCGCCTCGGTGATATTGACTTTGAGGCTAATGCGAAAGACGGCATCGCCATCGATTGGCCGGTGCGCTACAAAGAAATAGCGCCCTGGTACGATTACGTAGAAAGCTACATCGGTGTGAGCGGTCAGAACGAAGGACTTGCTCAATTGCCTGACGGCAAATTCCTTCCACCTATGGAATTGAATTGCGTGGAGTTGGATTTAAAAAAATCCATGATGGATAAATTCGGTCGCATGTTGACTATCGGTCGTGTGGCCCACCTCACGTCTCCATTGGCGCATAGTCCGCAGCGAGGCACTTGTCAATACAGGAACCTATGCAGCCGTGGTTGTCCATACGGTGCCTATTTCAGCAGCAACTCGTCAACACTGGTGGCGGCCGAGAAGACAGGCAACATGACCTTGCGTCCTAATTCGATTGTGATCGAATTGATCTACGATGAGAAAAAAGGAAAAGCATCAGGAGTGAAAATTCAAGATGCAGAGACCGGAGAGCAATCCGAATTCTATGCGAACCTAATTTTCCTCTGCGCCTCCACTTTTGGATCCACGCAGATCATGATGAACTCTGTATCAACCCGTTTCCCAAATGGTTTTGGTAACGACAGCGGTGAGTTGGGGCGGAACATTATGGATCACCACCTGGGGGTAGGTGCCAGCGGTGAGGTTGATGGCTTTGAAGACAAATACTATTCCGGCCGCAGGGCGAATGGTGTGTACATACCTCGCTTCCGCAACATAGGAAAAGACAAGCGCGACTATTTGCGTGGCTTTGGTTACCAGGGAGGTGCCGGCCGCCAGGGATGGTCACGCATGGTAGCGGAGTACGCCATCGGAAAAGACTTGAAAGAATCCATACAGACACCGGGCATGTGGACTATTGGCATTGGAGGTTTTGGAGAGTTTCTGCCAAGCCCAGATAACAAAGTGATGTTGAACAAAGAGAAGAAAGACAAGTATGGCTTGCCCACACTCACGTTCGATGCGGAGTTTAAAGAGAATGAATACAAGATGCGCAAAGACATGGCCAACGATGCGGCCGAAATGTTGAGCGCTGCCGGTGTGAAAAACGTGAAGACCTTCGATACTCCGG
>JAIENH010000387.1 GCA_019751475.1 Cyclobacteriaceae bacterium | reverse complement strand
GCTCTTCCGATCTGCTGATCTTTCGCCTGTACGAAGTGTACAGCACAGTAATGAAAGTACGCGAGCCGTTTGATAAATTTTACTTCTGGGGCGAGATGCTGCTGCGCGACTTTGACGAGCTGGACAAATATGGCGTGAATGCTATCCAGTTGTTTAAGGACTTGAGCAAGTTGCGCGAGCTGGATGAAACCTTCGATTATCTGACCGATGAGCAGCGAGAGTTTCTCACAGCCTTCTGGCGGACATTTGAAGAAAAGCCCTCGGTCACCAAAGAGGAGTTTTTAAAAGTATGGCGAAAGCTGCCAGAAGTATATGTGCAATTTAAAAAGTCACTGAAAAAAGATAAGCTGGCCTACGAGGGCATGCTGCACCGCGAAGTGGTGGAGTCTCTTTCTTCTGATAGTCAGAAAGGCGAAATTATTTTTGCTGGCTTCAACGCACTCACGGCAGTGGAGGAAAAACTACTCGTACATTTTGTGCAGCAAGGAGCAAAAGTTTTTTGGGATGAAGACCCTTTCTATGTAAATGATAAAGCACAGGAGTCAGGTCAATTTTTGAGACAATACCGAAAGCACCCTATCCTGGGAAAGACATTTTCCGATCAGCCAGTTCCACGATTGACATCCGCCAAACAAGTCAGGCTTACTGGTGTGCCGCAACGCATCGGCCAGGCTAAGCTCTTAGGTGAGAAGCTGCGCACCATTGAAAATTGGGATAAAACAGTCATCGTGTTGCCGGATGAGAGCATGCTGTTGCCGGTGTTAAATTCGTTGCCGCCTTCGCAATCGCCTGTGAATGTGACAATGGGCTACCCGCTGCGCAATACTCCGCTTTACACGTTGCTGGATATCGTTATTGAAATGCAGACGCAGCGGAGAGGCAATTTCCTGCATCATCGCCATGTGGTTCAGTTGTTAAGTCATCCATACACCATCGCCCTGGCGCCAACGGCCGTTGATTTTAAACATGAGATTATTCAGAAAAATCGTGTGCTTATTTCTGAAAAGGAATTTGAGAAATTTAATGACGCGCTAAAGTTATTGGTAAAACCAACTAAGCCTGAAGAGGCCACCAGCCATTTGCTGATGCTGGTCGAGATGATTGGCGCTTCGCTGAAAGATGATCAGCGCTTCGATCGTGAATATGCATTTCATTTCCATCGGCACCTTACGCGACTGAGTGAAGTGTTATCGGGCAGCAATGCTCCACTGGATTGGCGCGGCTTTCAAAAGCTGTTCAGGCAGGTAGTGCTATCACAAAAAATACCGTTCACAGGTGAACCGCTGCAAGGTCTCCAGGTTATGGGCGTGCTTGAGACGCGCAACCTTGATTTTGATCACGTTTTTATTCTCTCCATGAATGAAGGGATGCTTCCTGCTCCTTCGCGGCAAGGGTCGTACATTCCAAACAGTATTCGCAAAGCCTATTCGCTTCCTACCTTCGACCACCAAGATGCCATCTATGCGTACTTGTTTTATCGCTTGCTGCAACGTGCCGGGCATGTCGAACTGTTTTACAACACAGAGCCCGACATCATCGGCAATGGGGAAATGAGTCGCTATGTGCAACAGTTGTTGTACGAAGTGGAGGGACAGTCTCAATGGAAGGTGCAAAAAGAAATTCTGCATCATACCATTCACTTGCAGTCGCCCGAACCAATCATAATACCCAAATCAGAAACTATTGTAGAAAAGCTTCGCGACTATGTACGCACCCCCGCACCGGGAGAGAAGCCTCGATACCTATCGCCCACAGCCATCAACGACTACATTGAATGCAGCTTGCGATTCTATTTCAAATACGTAGCAGGTATTCGTGAAGCAAAGGCAGTGGAAGAAGACATTGACTACCGCATTGTCGGGCTCATTCTTCACAACGTTGTGAATTGGTTTTACGAAGAGAAACTCAAAGGAAGCACAGGGCATGTAGATCAGCAGGTGTATGATAAAGAAGTCGAGACGGTGGAGAGCTTGATTGATAGAGCATTTCTGAAAGAATATCCCGTGCCGGAAGGGGAGAGGTTGGTGTATGAAGGACAACGTGTGGTGGTGCGAGAGGTGATTCGGGATTTTGCGCTGAGGATTTTAGAATTGGACAAAGAATACGCGCCCTTCTCCATACGCATGATGGAAAAAGATTTAGTCACCGGCTTAGATCTGCCAAGTGGTATACGCGTTCGGGTAGGTGGCAAGCTTGATCGGGCGGATGAAAAGGACGGCCTGATCCGGATTATTGACTACAAGACAGGCGGGGACAAGACGGACTTTACGGATGTCGCTTCTCTCTTTCAACGCGATGAGAAGCATAACAAGGCTGCGTTTCAGACATTATTATATGCGCTGCTCTACCACCGGAGCGAGGCGGTCAGCCCCACAGAAGCCGTGCAGCCAGGCCTGATGAATCGCGCCATTTTTTCAGAAGACTTTGAGTTCGGACTTAAAATGGGCACAGGTCGCTACAAGAACACACTGATCAACTCGGTACCCTTGCTGGCGGAGTTTCAAGCTCATTTGACGACCACGCTCAACGAATTGTACGATCCCTCAACACCCTTTCTCCAAACCACCCGAAAAGAGCATTGCGGCTTCTGTCCGTATAAAAATATTTGTTATAAGAATTGAGTTTTTAGAATTGGTCAGAGCAACTTACTTCATCAGGCTTGCTATTCTTCTCCGCCACCGTCTAAGCGGCAGAAATTGTCTTGCCCGATATGCATCAGTGCATCGCCTGCATTGACAACAGGATTGTTATTTAAGCCAACCACGTAGCCAGTTACCTGGGATTTGATTTGCTCTTTGAATTCGCCAAACGGATCAGTAATAGAACCTACCAATTGATTTTTGTGGATAAGATCACCCGCCAGAACATGGGGGTGAAAGAGTCCGGCTGTCCGTGCGCGTATCCATGAAGAATTCCACACAACTTTGTTTTCCACTTTTGCTTCGGGTGCCCAGTCAATCATCTTAAGATGTTTCATAAGTCGTAAGGTGCCGTTGATACCTTCTTCAATAGCAAAGGTGTCCATGCGCAAAGACTCCCCACCTTCGTAGACAATAATGTTCTTTCCTTTTTTCGCAGCCGTTTGCCGCAACGAATGCGGACGGAATGGAGAGTCGATAGTAAATGGTGCGTGAAAGGCGTGAGCTAACTCCACATTCTTTGGCTCTTGCATTACACAGCGTACCTGGGGATAGTTGGTGCGCATGGCGCCACCGGTGTGAAAATCGACACCAACATCAATAGCAGGAATGATGTCGTGCGTGAGATGCCATGCCACGCGGGAAGCAAGCGACCCACCCTTGCTCCCTGGAAAAGAGCGATTGACATCTTTGCCATCTGGCACTTCGCGTGAATAATTCAGAAATCCATAGACATTAATAATGGGCATGCATACTGTGGTGCCTCGCTGCACTTTATTATGCCCGGCATCAATAATCCTGCGCACGATCTCCATCCCGTTGATTTCATCTCCGTGCATACCTGCCGTGAGTGCGAGCACGGGTCCATCGTTCGGAGCCCGGTATATATATATAGGAGTGTCGATCTGTGTACGCGAAGGAAGACGCGCAATATTTATCACCACTTCTTTAAACTCCCCGGGGCGAATGTTCTCACCTGCTAATATAAAATCTTTCAAGGCCGTAGAGATTCAAAATTCAAGATTTAAGATTCAAAATTTCATACTTCAACTTCCAACCTCCACCTTCTAATCTCCAACTTCCAACCTCCACCTTCTAATCTCCACCCTCCAACTTCCACCCTCCAACTTCCATTTACGCGTTGACTTTATCTTTTTGAATTTTCTTTTTCCCGGCATTCTTTTCCAGGTACTGAATAATTTTTCCTGCTATGTCCACCTTGGTAGCGCCTTCAATTCCTTCAAGACCGGGTGATGAATTGACTTCAATGATCAACGGACCGCGCTTGGACGGTAGCATGTCTACACCCGCAACTCCAAGTCCCATTTTTTTTGCAGCAATGATGGCAGCATGCTTTTCCTGGCGATCCAACTTCACTACGGTAGCATGACCACCCCGGTGAAGATTGGATCGGAACTCACCATCACGCGCCTGCCTGCGCATGGCACCAATGACTTCACCATTTACAACAAACGCGCGAATGTCAACGCCTTTGGCTTCTTTAATAAATTCCTGGACGATGATTCGGGCCTTCACTCCGTGAAAGGCCTCAATTACGGACTGAGCAGCTTTTTTGTTTTCGGCCAATACCACACCAAGCCCTTGCGTGCCCTCCAACAGTTTAATCACTACAGGCGCTCCACCCACGGCTTCGATCACTCCCTCTGTGTCGCGTGAGTAATCCATGAAAATGGTTTTAGGAAGACCGAGTCCGGCACGAGAAAGGATTTGCATGCTTCGCAGTTTGTCACGAGAGCGAATCAGCGCTTGTGATTCCACGGCTGTGAATACTTTCATCATTTCAAATTGGCGCACAACCGCTGCTCCATAAAATGTAACCGAGGCCCCAATGCGCGGGATGACTGCATCGAAGTAGTCTAACCTGCGACCGTTATACCACACCATGGGATTTTTCTTTTCTATCAACAACATGCATTTCATGTGGTCGATGATTTCCACCTTGTGACCACGGGCCTCCCCGGCTTCTTTTAATCGCCTGGTTGAATAGAGTTTCGCATCACGCGAGAGAATAGCAATGTTCATGACGTCATGCCGGGTAAAGGGTTGCTTGATTTGCTGAGGAAAGATAAATCTTTTTTAGTCACATCAATGAGAAAGCGGTGACGAAGTATTTTTCGTCCGATCAAAACGGGAAACTTTAAATTTCCTCGATTGCTTAACGAAAATTCTGCGCGGATCACTTTATCAAAAATTTTCACTTTGGTCTTGATTACGAAACGCAGCTCAGCTTCACCGAAAGAGTTTTTTATTTCACGCTGATCAAACTTCTTGAAAGTGAATTTCATACCCGTAAACTCCGGATGTTCTTCATCCAACAGTACGAATACCAATTTGCCGTCTACAATTTCTGCGCTCTGACAATGAAGTGAGCAAGTATAAGCCCCTGTGTCAATTTTCGCCTGAATGTTTTCAAGACCTAGTCCGGGTAAATCAAAACGATCAGAGCGACCCAGGATAAGCATAGGAGTTAAGTAGTTGTTGCTATCGTTTGCGTAAGATTAAAAAAGAAAAATAATAGTAATACTATCACTGTTGTCCGACTAAAGTAGTAAAAGGGTGGTTTTAAGGCCACCCTTTATTATGTCATTTTTGTAGTGCAAA
>JAIENH010000705.1 GCA_019751475.1 Cyclobacteriaceae bacterium | reverse complement strand
TTAATGCAAATGTGGGAGGAGTTGGGGTTGCCATGATTGCCTTGATTTTATTGAGCGAATGGATGAAGAAAAAAAAATTGATGAATGACATCTCATCTGGCGGCATTCAATTCTGGAACTCCATGTATATACCGATCATCGTGGCCATGTCGTCCACACAAAATGTAAAAGCTGCCTTTTCATCCGGGTATGTAGCGATCCTGGCTGGCATCATTCCCACAGTAGCACTTATCTTTCTGGTGCCTGTCATTTCAAGACTTTCTAAAGGTAAATCGTGATGGGGGAGTTGCTCAATACATTTTTCGTAAAGAACGGACTTATTGTAGCATTTGTCACCGTGGCAGCGATGGTAGCAGTGAGCTATTTGCTTTCACGAATTTTTTTCAATAACAAAATCCCTGGCAACGCTATTGCCATCACACTCGGTTTAGTTCTGGCCTACATTGGTGGAGAAGTAGCAGGAGGTACCAACGGTATTGCCGATGTGGCAATGTTTTCCGGTTTTAGCCTGATGGGAGGAGGGATGCTGCGCGATTTTACTGTGGTCGCAACGGCTTTCGGTGCGAGCTTTGAAGAGATTAAAAAGACAGGCTTGGCCGGCATTGTATCTCTTTTTCTTGGCGTTCTACTTTCATTTATGATTGGTGCAGCACTGGCCATTTTATTGGGATATACAGATGCCATCACAATTACTACCATCGGTGCCGGTGCATGTACATTTATTGTTGGCCCGGTAACAGGTGCAGCATTAGGCGCAGGGTCTGATGTTGTTGCCATTAGTATTGCATCGGGTGTAATTAAATCTATTGTAGTTACGATCGGAACACCTTTCGCAGCCAAGTACATTGGTCTTGATAATCCTCAATCTGCTATGGTATTTGGAGGACTCATGGGTACGACCAGTGGTGTGGCTGCTGGTCTCGGAGCAACCGATCCTAGGTTAGTGCCGTATGGCGCCATGACGGCCACTTTCTATACGGGGCTGGGATGTTTGTTGTGCCCGTCTGTCCTCTATTATCTCGTGCACCTCATTTTCTGATTTGCTTAATTTCAACTGTATCCATACCTTGAGATCACCAAACAATCTACCCGCTATGACGAATGCTACGACAAGCCCTTCAACTCTTTTTGTAATATTAGGTTGAATGCAGTCTTACTCATAATACTTTGCTTAGTAGCAAGCAGTTGTCGCCAGACTCCTCCCGCAGAAGCGGTCAGTGAAGAAGACCCCGCGGCTGCTCAAAAAGCAAGAATGCTAGCACGCGCAGATTCGCTGGAGTTGCCGACTTCGTACGAAGGACCTCCCGGTGATCCACTCGTGCATCATGCCAGTGCTTATGCCAAAATCATGTGCTCGGCAGTATTCATTACGGGTCTTGACGCAGACTTTGCAGCGGCTAATGTGGGTGGCTTTGCAAGCCCGTTTGAAGAACGCCCTAACATGGGTAAACCCGAAGTTGACTTTAAAAGAAAGGCCGTTTCAATCACGTTGCCGAATGGCATAACCCGCACCGCTATTTATACAGGAGACCAAAGTCAGGGCTGTGTGACCTTACCGGTAGGTGAGAAGGAATTACATTTTAAACCAACCAAGATAGCAAGAAAGCTTCCTGACGCGAACAAAACTCCTTGGCCTATGGGTGATGTCACGTCAGATACACCGTCATTACCAGGAATGGATTTGGCGAAAGTAAAGCAAGCGGTGGACACTGCATTTGCCGGTGATGGCATGACCGCTGCTTTTGTAGTGACCTATCAGGGAAAGATTATTGGCGAGCGTTACGCTGATGGTATTACAAAGGACACTCCGCTGGAGAGCTGGTCGATGGGCAAAAGCCTTACGGCAACCATGATGGGTGTTTTAATTAATCAAGGAGTCTATACGCTGGATCAACCTGCACCTATACCTGAGTGGCAAAAAGATGGAGACCCACGGGCTGCCATCCGAATCAGCGACTTACTACACATGTCAAGTGGTTTACGCTTTCGTGCGCCACAAGACCCTGACTTTGACCCTGCATTAGGCTACCCAGATCATCTGTATGTTTATACGGCTGGTGAAAATATTTTTCAATGGACGGCTGGTCGGGGCCAGCAATGGCCGCCCAATACCATTGGCCGTTATCGAAACTGCGACCCGGTGCTTACAAACTACCTTGTGCGCCTGGGTGTGGAGAAGCGCTCGGAGAAATATCACGAATTTCCCCAACGGGCCATCTTCGATAAGATTGGTATTCGCACCATGATCATGGAGACGGACAGCTATGGAAATTTTCTAACGCAAGGTTATGAATTCGCTTCCGCGAGAGATTGGGCACGCCTTGGCAATCTGTACTTACAAGATGGTGTTTGGAATGGAGAGCGCATTCTGCCGGAAGGCTTTGTGAAGTTTGTGAGTACCCTGGCGGAGCCTTGGGTGAAGGATGGCAGGCCTGTTTACGGTGGGTTCTTTTGGATTAATGGTGATGGAAATCGGCCCATTCCGAAGGACGCCTACATGATGCTTGGAGCTGGAGGACAGTCCACTACCATTATTCCTTCGCACGACCTGGTGATTGTGCGCCTGGGTCATTACAAAGGTGCTCCAGGCAGTGGCCCATCACTGGACAATGCTTATAAATTATTGATGGAAGCCATTCCTGTAAAGAAGTAATTGTCAGCGATTAGCCGAACTATTTCATAGACCTGCTGTTATGGTTCTTTATTCGTTCGTTTTATGAACATAACCTGCTGGCTCATCATCCGTGATGATGCAAAGAAGACCTTTGAGGTCATTAGTAAGACCACCAACGACAATGCATTTACCAACAGAACGCATGCCATGCAAAAAGCCGGTATGAACGTAAGTTGCATGACACCACCAGTCACTAATAAGACTTCGAGCAAAGAAACCATCAAGATCACCGGCTATACACGAGAAGAAGGTCTCTACGACAGGCTTGTCAAACAGTATTCCGAATTAATCCAATCGTTGTAATTCTTTGTGCGACAACCCTCTTCATCAACTTAGTAATTAAATAATGGAAATAGGAATTGACAGCTTCGCGTCAAACATGACGAGTGATGGGAAGATATCTTCTAACTCAACTGAAATTGTTCAGGAGCTGCTGGATCGAATCGTCCATGCAGACCAGGCTGGTCTTGATGTATTCGGAATTGGCGAACACCATCGCAAAGAATTTCTTGACTCGGCTCCTACTGTACTACTGGCCGCAGCCGCAGCGCGCACCCAGCGCATACGCTTAACCAGTGCCGTTACTGTACTAAGTGCTGCCGACCCTGTACGTGTATTTCAAAATTTCGCCACGCTTGATCTGGTTTCTCAGGGCCGTGCTGAGATGGTAGTTGGTCGTGGTTCTTTCATTGAATCATTTCCGCTCTTTGGATTAAACCTCAATGACTATGATGATCTCTTTGCCGAAAAACTTGAATTGCTTCTTGCGATTCGCCAAAACGAAGTAGTGACGTGGTCAGGAAAATTCAGGCCGGCACTAAAAGCTCAAGCCATCTACCCACGGCCGATGCAAAAACGGTTTCCTATCTGGTTGGGAGTAGGTGGTACGCCTGAATCCTTCGTCCGGGCGGGTATGTTAGGGTTACCGCTGATGATTGCCATCATCGGTGGTGAGACTCATCGGTTTCGACCGCTCGTTGATTTGTATCGTGAGGCAGGCAAAGAAGCAGGTCATGACCCTAAGACATTGCAAGTAGGGTTGCATGAGTTGGGTTACGTAGCCCGGTCAACGGAAGAGGCTGTAGCCGATTACTACCCAGGTTATGCCGAGACCTTCACACGAATAGGCAAGGAGCGAGGCTGGCCACCCGTCACCCGTGCACGATTTGATTCACAGCGAAGACCAACAGGCGCATTCCTCATAGGAAGCCCGGAAGAAGTAGCAGAAAAAATTCTTCGGCACAGCGAATCACTCGGTGGCATTTCGCGCGTGTCCTTCCAAATGGACAATGCAGGATTATCTCACGCTCAACTTAAGAGAGCTATTGAGTTGATTGGAGCTAAGGTTAAGCCGATAGTGAATGGTTAGGCGCACAAACGTGTGATAACCTCATAACAGGTAAAAAGTAAATCCTACTTCCCCGTCTTATACAAATTCATAGCAATTTTTTCGGGTAGGGACTTTGGTATAAGTTCAGCCATCTTAGCGCTGATCCAGTTCAAGGCGCCTGGGATAATTTCCGCTTTACCTGCATACATGCCTTGAATGGCGATGCGCGCCACTTCATCTGCTTTCATACTGAACTTTTCAGCACGTTCTTTTAAAAAGCCCATGTTTGCGCGATCAATAAACCCTGTAGAGGTGGCTCCAGGACTCAAGCACGATACAGATACCGGTGTTCCAGCAAGTTCCCAACGCAAACCGCGAGAGAAGAGAAGTACAAATGCCTTCGTGGCCGCATAAGTGGTGAGTGTTGGTACCGCCTGGTAGGCTGCGGTGCTGGCCACATTTAGAATGTATGCTTCTTTATTTTTTTGAAGTGAGGGTAGGAGCACTTTGCATAAGTCGGCCAGCGTCTGCATGTTCAGTTGCATCATCTGGTTGAGTTCTTCACGCTTTAGGGTTTCAAGCTTGCCCCATGATCCAAAGCCTGCGTTGTTGATCAGGACGTCAATTAAATAATTTTTGGATGTAAGCCAATCGTTAACACGGATGGCCGCATCAGAGGTAGATAAATCAAGAGCAAGAAAATCTGATGCAATACCAAATTTCTGCGCAAGTTCTTGAGCATTTTTGAGTAGCGTAGCTTCTGATCTGGCAACGAGCAATACATCGTGTTTGCGGGAAGCAAGTTCCTGAGCCAAGGCCCAGCCGATGCCACCGCTCGCACCGGTGATTAAGGCATATGCCATCAAATACTATTTATCAGTGATGGACTGGAAGCGCTGGTACAGCAGTGGCTTACTGTTCTCATCGCGAAGAATCACCTTGCCTGCAATGATGGGTATGTACATCACGCGCCTGCGACTCTTTTCGCCTATAAAAGGTGACTGTGCCACGCGGTGCCATATGCGACCATCGTGCACGGTAAGGTCACCGGCCTCTACAGTAAGGCCCATCTCGCGCTTGTCTTCTTTGTTGCTATAATAGAATTTATGAAAAAGAATGGTACGAATACCTTTGTTATGAGTGCCTGGCAAGATGCGAAGTCCGCCATTCTCAGGAGAGGAGTTATCGAGGTGAAGGCCCACATTCAGCATGGGCATGATTTTGTTGCCAGTGAAGATGTCACGCAGG
>JAIENH010000277.1 GCA_019751475.1 Cyclobacteriaceae bacterium | reverse complement strand
AGAGGCAGGTATCACCGCCTTGAACCTCGTCAGCTCGCCTGGCTCAGGTAAAACCACTTTGCTTGAAGCCACGCTGAAGACCATCAAACACCAACAGCATTGTTACGTGATTGAAGGCGACCAGCAAACAACACATGATGCCGACCGCATTGCTGCCACGGGTTGCGAAGTGGTTCAAATCAACACCGGCAAAGGCTGCCACCTCGATGCAGAAATGATTCATCGGGCGTTGCATCAACTGAACCCACAACCACATTCAATTGTCTTTATTGAAAACGTAGGAAACTTGGTTTGCCCCGCCATGTTTGACTTAGGCGAAAAAGCGCGCGTAGCCATTATCAGCGTGACCGAAGGCGATGACAAGCCGCTGAAATATCCTGACATGTTTGAGTCGAGCCAGTTGTGCATCGTTAACAAAATTGATTTGCTGCCTTATGTGAATTTCAACGTGGCGCGCGCCAAGGCGTTTGCACGTCAGGTAAATCCGAAAATTGAATTCATTGAGCTTTCGGCTACCACTGGCCAAGGCATGGACGGATGGTTGGCATGGCTCAACAACTTGGTGACGGACTCTCAGCAAATGCAAACGGTAAATGCTTTTACGCATGAAGCATGAAAGCTTACCGTGTTCATATTGAAGGGCAAGTACAAGGCGTGGGCTTTCGGCCGTATGTACATCGGCTGGCCACTGAACTCGGATTAAAGGGATGGGTAAGCAACGGCACCGATGGTGTGCATATTGAAATCGAAGGCGAAGACCGTAGGGTGAAAATGTTTGTGCAAGCGGTGGTACGCAATGCCCCTAAAAGTGCACGCATCACACGGCACTCTGCGTTTGAATCTCCCGTCAAAAACCATCCATCATTTAACATCCGCGAAAGCAGCAAACAAGGCGAGCCCGATTTACTCATTACGCCTGACTTGGCCATGTGCACTGATTGCAAACAAGAAATTTCCACTTCCGAAGACCGAAGGTATCAATACGCGTTTACTACCTGCACCAACTGTGGGCCGCGTTATTCTACCATCACCGATTTACCATACGACCGCACAGCGACCACTATGAAGCCCTTTGGCATGTGCGAAGACTGTTATCACGAATATGAAACGAGTACCAACCGTAGATTTCATTCACAAACTAACTCATGCCCAGCCTGCGCCATTACACTATCGTTGTGCGAAACGAATGGCAAAGTCATCGCGCAAGAATCACAAGAAGTAATTGAACGCACGGCATCACTCCTAGCAAAAGGCAAAGTGATTGCATTAAAAGGTATCGGTGGCTATTTGTTGCTTTGCAATGCTCGCAGTGAAAAGACGGTGCAACTGCTGCGCGCACGCAAACATCGGCCCTCGAAACCCTTCGCGTTGTTGTATCCTTCATTGGATGCCGTTCGCTCGGACGCATTCGTCTCTGCCGCTGAAGAAGAAAAGTTGACAAGTACAGAAGCGCCCATCGTTTTGTTGACAACCAAACCCAACGCAAACATCGCGTTGAGCGCCATCGCTCCGAACTTGAACGAAATCGGAGTGATGTTGCCTTATACCCCGCTGTTGCAATTGGTGGCGCAAGCATGTAACCAACCACTTGTTGCCACCAGTGGCAATGAAAGTGGGTCGCCCATTTTTTATGACGATGAAAAAGCGTTTCAATACTTAGATAAGATTGCTGACTATTTTGTTACCAATAACCGCTACATTGTGGTGCCGCAAGATGACAGTGTTGTTCGGCTTACGATAGAGGGTCAACCTATTGTCTTGCGCAGGTCGCGTGGATTGGCGCCTACCTTTTTGCCGCATCCATTTAAAAATGAAGAGCAAGGTTGGCTTGCCATGGGTGGCGATTTGAAAAGTGCTTTTGCGCTGTTGCATCATACCAATACCTATGTGAGCCAATACCTGGGCGACTTAGAAAATTTTGAAACGCAACAGAGTTTTGAACATACGTTGCAGCACTGGCAACATCTGTTGCAAATAAAGCCGCGCCAGATTATCATCGATAGACACCCGAATTATTTTTCGTCTGCGTTGGGTAAAAAGCTGGGGCTGCAATGGAGCGTTCCCGTTATTGCACTGCAACATCACCAAGCACATTTTTATGCTGTGTTGGCAGAAAACGATTTGCTGGCTACTGATAAACCTGTGTTGGGTGTGGTTTGGGATGGCACCGGCTGGGGCGAAGATGGCAACATGTGGGGTGGGGAATTTTTTGTGTATGAGAACAACCGCATGGAACGCGTGGTGCACCTCGATTACTTTCAAAATTTGCTGGGCGATAAAATGGCAAAAGAGCCGCGATTGTCAGCACTTTCCTTATGCAAAAATATCGGGGGTACTGATGAATTGCTGCGACCCAAGTTCACATCGGCCGAATGGGCACTGTACAAAAAACTGCTGGGACAGAATAGCCCGGTGCACACGAGCAGCATCGGTCGTTTGTTTGATGGCGTGGCGTGCCTGCTCGGCTTGTGCGATAAAAGTTCGTACGAAGGCGAGGCTGCGTTGTATCTGGAAGCGCTCGCCAGCAAAGCCACGGAAGAAAACGAGTTGCCAAGGTCGCGGTGGATGGGCGGCAAAGATTTGAGTTTGCAAGCAGCGATGAGTCAACTGATTGCGGAAATCAAATTTGGTACACCGAAGGAAATCATTGCGTACCACTTTCATAAAAGTTTGGTGAATTGGATTGCTAAGGTTGCCTCTCGTCAAAACATCCATCAGCTGGCTTTCAGCGGAGGCGTTTTTCAAAATGCGTTGTTGGTGCATCTCATCCAACAACAGTTGGGCGACCGTTATGAACTATATTTTCATCAACAGCTTTCGCCCAATGATGAATGTCTTTCGGTGGGTCAACTGGCGTGGTGGCATCAGCAAAATCAAGTCAAACAAAAAACAACAAGCGCAAACTATGCGCTTCACCTAAACTGAACGATATGTGCCTCGCCATCCCCGGAAAAGTAATGACCATCACCAAGCAACTGGACGATACGTTTCGTTTTGCTAATGTCTCCTTTGGAGGAATTGTGAAAGAAGTGAATCTATCCATGGTTCCAGAGGCGCAGATTGGCGACTACGTGCTCGTGCATGTGGGGGTCGCCATTAGTATGGTAGATGAAGACGAAGCACGAAAAACATTTGAGTACATCCAGAAAATTGGAGAACTCGATGAATTGAAACATCCCAACAACCTAAACTGACACCGATGAAATATTTATCTGAATATCGCGATGGAGATTTAGTGCAACAGTACCTGAAGCAAATACATTCAGTAACTACGCGGCCTTGGACGGTGATGGAAATTTGCGGTGGCCAAACCCATAGCTTGGTGAAAAATGGGATTCTGGAAATGTTGCCGAAACAAATCACGATGGTGCATGGCCCCGGCTGCCCCGTGTGCGTTACCCCGTTGGGGATTATTGATGAGGCAATTGAGCTGGCCTTGCGAGAGAATGTAATCCTTTGTTCGTTTGGCGATATGCTGCGCGTGCCGGGGTCAAGCAAAAGTTTGCTTGAAGCAAAAGCACTGAGCGGAGATGTGCGCATTGTGTATTCACCCTTGCAAGCAGTGAGGTTGGCGCAAGATAATCCCGGCAAGGAAGTAGTTTTTTTTGCGGTGGGTTTTGAAACTACCGCACCTGCCAACGCTCTATCCGTGGTGCATGCACAGAAGATGGGCGTGAGCAATTACAGCATCCTTGCCTCGCATGTGTTGGTACCACCCGCCATGGAGGCTATTTTGAGCGACCCTGAAAGCAAGATTGATGCGTTCTTAGCGGCAGGACACGTGTGCACCATTATGGGATTGGATGAGTACTTCCCGATTGCGGAAAAGTATCACGTGCCTGTTGTAGTGACAGGTTTTGAACCCGTTGATTTGCTGCAAGGTATTTTGATGGCGGTGACACAATTGGAACGTGGTGAAGCGAAAGTAGAAAACCAATACGTACGTGTGGTGCAGCGCGAGGGCAATAAGCTGGCGCAAGAAACCATTCATCAAGTATTTGATTTAAGCGACCGCGCATGGCGAGGCATTGGCAGTATTCCAGCCAGTGGTTATGAAGTAAACGAGTTGTACAAGCAATACAATGCGCGCGTTAAATTTCGGTTGACGATGAAAGATGTGCCGGAAAATTCTACGTGTATTTCAGGAGCGATTATGAAGGGACTTAAAAAACCATTTCAATGTCCCAACTTCGGTACGAAGTGCAAGCCAGAGCATCCGCTCGGTGCACCGATGGTGAGCAGCGAGGGTGCGTGCGCTGCGTATTATGCTTATGCGAACCAGACACAATTGCATGAGCAAGACATTGATTTTTCAACCTGATTAAAATCATACGGATGAGTGAGGACCCTCATAGCCGATGAAAGCTATCAAAGTGAAATTTAAGTTGGCATTACAAGGCCATCAAATAAATGAAAACCCGCAATTTCTGGGGTAAAATAGCGAACGTAAGCGCAGTTTTAGCTATTGCCACATTTTTTTGGGCAACTCCGGCAGTCATCTCAGCGCAGCCAGCAAACAGCGAATCAAAATCGAACAACTCAGCAAAAGTAGACTCGCTCAAAGTCAAACAAACTGTAGGCTTCGCAATTGACTTGCTGCCTCCAGTTATAAGCGCAACAACAGGTAACCTCGGTTATTCTGGTCAGATTTGGTATGGCTATAAAAAGTTCAGAGTACGGGGTGTTATCGCTGATTTTTACCTACCTGAC
The DNA here is from genome assembly GCA_019751475.1 of Cyclobacteriaceae bacterium. Taxonomy (GTDB): domain Bacteria; phylum Bacteroidota; class Bacteroidia; order Cytophagales; family Cyclobacteriaceae; genus ELB16-189. The sequence continues at coordinate 537 of JAIENH010000277.1, read as the reverse complement.
AAGGTAATGGGCAATGACAATTTCCAAAATCTACATACAACTGCGACAGCAGTAATATTTGACTACTTCAAGAATTATAATTTCAGAGGTTGGTGGGTTGGGGCTGGTGTTGAAATGTGGAATAATAGAATAACCTCAAAAACAGACAATAACACCTACAACTATAAAGATTTTGTTGCTACTGCCGGGGTTGGATACATTTTCAAGGTTTATAAAAATTTCTATATCGAGCCTTGGGGTGCAGTGCACTCCGTATTGAGTAACGAATCAGTCTCTGTCGGAAGCACTGAATACAAAACCAAGAATTTTCAGGCCGAGGTTTCATTCAAGATTGGCTGGAATTTTTAACAAATCGCGAAATGAATAGGCGAAAGTTTCTTGGTACTGCAGGCATAACAACCGTGGGCCTTGCAGGTGGCGCTTATCTAATGAGCGACAAAAAGAATTTTATCAGAGGTGATATAACGGACGGAAGCAACAGCAGACTTTCATTTAGATCAGACGAAAAGGAAATCTTATACCTCGCCTCGTTGGCTC
>JAIENH010000139.1 GCA_019751475.1 Cyclobacteriaceae bacterium | reverse complement strand
CAGTCCTGATGTGCACGGCCCCAACGGTGAAGACCGCAAAGGTCACATCTGGGGCGAACTGGTGCACTACGGATTCATCGACCAAGGCTATGGCACATCCAAGGCAGCACCCTGGCGTGCAGGTGCCAATGAGAACACCACCATTTCATTTTCGCACGATGTGAAGATCGGTAGCAACACATTGAAAGCCGGCACGTACGGTCTGTTTCTCGATGTAGAAAAAACCGGGCCCTGGAATTGGATCTTCTCCAAGAACTCTACTGCCTGGGGCAGCTATTTTTACAATCCCGCAGAAGATGCAGCGCGCGTAAGCACCACCCCAACCGATGCACCATACACCGAGTGGCTGACGTTCGGCTTTGATGACCGGATGCCATCTTCGGCAACAGCTTTCTTGCAATGGGAAAACAAACGCGTGCCGTTCAAGATCGAAGTGCCTAATGTAAATGACTTGTATGTAAGCATGTTCCGCTCGCAACTGGAAGGCACGCCTACCGGCTTTACCTACGAAGGCTGGCGCGATGCAGCCCAGTTCTGTGCTGACAACAAAGTGAATTTGGAACAGGGATTAGTATGGGCCGAGACTGCCATCAGCGGCACTTTTATCGGGGAAGAGAAATTCTCCACGCTACGCGCCAAAGCAAGTGTGCTCACAGCCATGGGGCGAACGGCAGAAAGCAACGCCATCATGGACAAGGCTATTCGCATGAAAGACGCCTCGATGCAAGATGTACATCAATATGGTCGAGGCTTGCTGGCGGCCGGTGAGAAAGCAAAGGCCATGGAAGTATTTAAGTTGAATGCACAAAATCATCCGGAAGAAAAGTTTACCACTTTCGTGGGATTGGCGCGTGGCTACACGGCCATGGGCGACAAGAAGAACGCCATCAAGAATTGGGAGGCGGCCATCCGCAATATTCCTGAAAATCAAAAAGCCAACCTGGCCTTGTATCAGGAAGAACTCAAAAAGCTAAAAGAAGGAAAGTAAATCAAGGACATCTCTAAAAACCCAAGAATAGTGAAAGGTCATTCCGGCCTTTGAGCCTGCCTGCGCGTAGCCGCTTCGGCAAAGGCTGGCCGGAATCTCGATTTCACCATTGCACAAGCGGATACCGGAACAAGTCCGGTATGACGGCTAGGGTTTTTAGAGATGCCCTCAATTTATTGAATAACCGGCCTGCAAAGTGCCCATCATTTCTTTATTTCATAAATTACCATTCATATGGAAAAACAATTAATCGAAACCTGGGAGATCCATCAACGGATTAATCTCTACCTGCTTGACAGCATCGAGGAAGCGCATCTCAGCGATGTGTCGGCTTCCAAAGGTCGCAACATCGGTGAGCAATTTGCCCACATGCACAATGTGCGCCTGATGTGGTTGCAATCGGCCGCATCTGATTTGCTGAAGCCGCTTGCTAAAATTGAAAAGGATGGTATTACGAAATCGATCTTGAAAAAATCGTTGACGCAGTCGGGTAAGGCTATTGCTGAACTGCTCGCCACTGCCCTCAAAGAAGGAAAGGTGAAAGGATTCAAACCGCACCCAGTGGCGTTTTTCGGTTATCTCATTTCACATGAATCGCACCACCGCGGACAAATCATGCTGGGCCTGAAGCAATCAGGGCATCCTGTAGATAAAAAAGTATCGTTTGGTATTTGGGAGTGGGGCGTGCGGTGATCGTCACCCGGAGCGCTTTGCTTTGTAACCGGCTTGCGTGAGCAACTGAACAATTTTATCGCGTACATCGCCTTGCACCAATATTTCGCCATCCTTCACAGAGCCACCTGTGCCACATTTCGTCTTTAACATTTTTCCCAGTGTCTCCAGATCTGAAGCAGTGCCTACAAATCCAGTCACCAACGTGACTTGCTTACCGGCACGGCCGCTCTTGTCGAGTGATACGCGCAGGTTTTGCTGCGCGGGCGGCAACGTGTCTGCCTCTTCACCGGGTGAGTACTGAAAATTGAAATCTGTACTCGTAGAGTACACCACTCCTTCCCGTTTCTTCCAGTCATTCTTTTTCATAGGCTACGATTAGGTCGCTTCACGCGATCGAAAATAACAAAAAGATGAGATTAAATACCAACACGATGCAGATGGAGATAGCCACATTAAAGCGAAACTCAATTCCTTTCTTCAGCAACAGTCCTGCTACAGAGAGCAAAAACAAAATGACAGGCACGATCATAAAATTCTGATACACGCTGGCCAGGTTGTCGATGGTGTAGAGTCCGCTCTTTGCCTTCACTACTACCAGCACATGCAGTACCCATGACGTGACCACCTCCACTTTAGAACCCACCGGAAAAAATTCAGCACCCTCATACGATACCGGAAATTGATGACCCTTGTCAGTGACGACCACGTTGGGCACGTGATGCATCTCCCAGGTGATATCGCGGTTGGCCTCGGCCAGCACATTCTCTTCGCTTACGCGGAATGGCAACGAATAATCAAAAACCAGGAAGGCGCACCAGGCTAAGCCCGCCCACGAAATGGGGCGAAGGTATTGGAGAAAGTGCACCATCATAAGCAGCCGCTCAGACGGCCGCGCAGGCGGAGGCTTGTAGCCCGGCTGCTGCTTGCGCCTGTAAGCCGGGTCTCGATGCCATTGTTGTGGTGGTGGCGCTTCTAATACTACAGTCGCACCCGACAGCAACTCATCATAGCGCTGGCGCTGGGCGGGGTCTGACAGTATTTCGTGAGCTTCGTTGATCTCCTGAAAAAGAGCTGAGGCTTCGGCCGACCGGTTTTTATCAGGGTGAAACACGAGGGCCAACCGCCTGTAGGCACGCTTGATCTCCTCATCACTTGCCTGCCGGCTGATACGCAATATTTGGTAGTAGTCCTTCAAGCCACCAAAGGTACAGACAAAATTTGCGAGTGGGTTTTAAAAAGCTGATGGTTTGTAAGCACCGGATTGCCAACGTCTTGCTGTCAATTGCTTTTAACGTTCCATGTATTCAAAAACAATTCTTTCGTCCTGCACTAACTGACGTAAGTGTAGTATTAGCATGGGCCCTAAGTTTATGGCTTAGCCCATTTCACCTTGCTTGTTGGTGAGCTAATACGCGACTGCTTTCGCACAATACCAACAGGGTAAGGGTTAATAATTAATCCTACAACTCAGTACTACCGTGATGGACGGCTTAGCAATATCTCTATTTTACAGCGAACATTGCCCTTCTTGTTTCCTTCCAGTATACCAGGGTCCCACATTCCATTGCTTTCTTGTATTAGACGCATTGCCTCATCGTAGAAGCGCATATCGCCATTTACGATAACGAGATCCCGTACACTGCTGTCTTTCATGAAAGTAGCAGAAACCTCCACCAATGCTCCATATATGCCAGCATTGATACCTGATTCTGGAAACTTAACACGAGCAGCGAGGAACTCCTCAAATTTTTGGGGCCCACCCTTAAACTGCGGACGCTGCCGCCAGCTAAAATATACAGTATCTCCTTGACTGGTGATTCCCGCCATATAGTGATCGACTATGATCGACTTGTAATCAAATGAATTAATTCGTGTGAATCTCTTTTGTTCCTCGGGATCAATATAGCCGTTGTCGACTTCAATATTTAGGCTTATTGATTCATTTTCTTCCTTTTCCTCTGGATTGCCGATACTTTGTGTCACTAGGAAAGGCTTGTGCTGCCCTTTTAAGTAAAAGTTATAATGCGCCACAAAAGGAGTTCTTGTAAGAACAATCTGACTGTACTCAATCACTTGAGATGCCAGGGGTCTAGAATCTGGATTGTAAACACGTCCTTGCAGAAGAGGCTGAAGCATCAGCCCCGGAACATATTCTGATAGTAGTTTGATGGAAGCGTAATCAACATTAGTCTTATCCTTCAGCAAGGTAGGAGTCACCACTAGGCCAGTGTTTTGATGCTCTTTTAACCATGTCTTTAGTTTTGAAACTTCGATTTGTTCTTTGCCAGCAATTGACCAGTCATGTCTGTCAATTTCGCGCTGAGCTACTCTAATATCAAAGTACAAGTCAACGGTTGGAAGTTGAATGACTAAATTATAGATAGCATTAGGCTCAAATGCTTGGTAAGGCGAGTGCCGTTTCTGAGCTACACTGAGAATTGTGATCAGTATTGAAAATAATAAGAATAAGTGGCGCATGCATTTCATTTCTTAGAAATAATTCAAAAATTCTCTACTATTTCCTCAATCTTCTCAGTCTTGTCTTTCATCATCAGCCGGTGCCCATCGCTGGCGCGCATTTGTAATGCGTACCTACCTTGTGTTACAATGGGGCTCCATTCGCATTCTAAACGGTCAATTATTTTGTTGAATTTACTATTAGCTCTTTTCGTCCAGACTATTTTCTTAGCCATTTATCATGCTGTTTTTTAACCTCCTCATGGCTGATTAAATTATTTGAATCAAAACTCTCCTCATAAGAAAGTAAAAGTTCATTCTTCTCTTCCGGACTTAAGCCGTCCAAGAGTTCACCGGTCTGGTTGTTGTTCAGTCGTTGAATTAATTTAAAGTATCCTTTTAAAACCTCTTCATCTTCGATCTTATCGATCAGGTTATGGAAATCGTCTTTGGTTCTCATAAATACAATTATTTAAGATTTCAATTTACCGATATTTTGAAGAATCTGAAAATACAGGAGAAATATCGATTAACTTCAACGCAATAACGCTTTGTAAAAAAAAGACACTTGGTTTCCTCTCTCTTCTCTCATCTTTCAACTGCTGACGTCATCACGATCTGCTTAGTGGCTCTCTTTATTAGCATGGCTAAAACGGGTGTGCATGGTGCGGGCATGGCAGCTGTGCCCTTGTTGGCCTCTGTTTTTGGAGGGAGGATGTCGAGCGGCATCATGTTACCCATGTTAGTATTGGCCGATGTGATAGGTGTGCGTTACTATCATCAGCATGCATCGTGGAAACATCTGAAAATATTATTTCCCTGGGCGGCCCTTGGTGTGATAGCAGGAGCAATTACAGGCAGCTACATCAACGATGCGGTTTTTAAGATCATCATGGCCATTATCATCCTCATCAGTGTATCGATTATGATTTGGTTAAAGAGGGATGCTGGTGAGCACGTGCCGCACAGCTCTGCCTTTGCTTCGGCTACCGGAGTAGCCGGTGGGTTTACATCTATGGTCGGTAACCTGGCAGGATCGGTGATGGCCGTTTATCCCAGATTATGCATTAGGGGATTATCTGTAAAGATAACTGATTGATTTAATTAGATTTGGAACTGGTCTAAC
>JAIENH010000166.1 GCA_019751475.1 Cyclobacteriaceae bacterium | reverse complement strand
CAATAAAAGGGCAGATTACGGCAAACGGATTGTCGTATCGCTGTCACGACAATTGACCGCACAATACGGAAATAGCTATGAAGAAAAAAACCTGCGCAGGATGATGCAGTTCGCACAAATTTTTGATGATGAAAACATTGTCGTATCGCTGATACGACAATTAAGCTGGACGCATTTCATTGCACTCATCCCCATCAAAAACCGTTTGCAGAGAGAGTTTTATGTACAGATGTGCCGTGCAGAAGGCTGGAACATAAAAACCCTTCGCCAAAAAATGGACGGCATGCTGTATGAACGAACCGCCATTAGTAAAAAGCCCGAGGCACTCATTAAAAAAGAATTGCAGGCGTTACAAGAAACCAGCAGGCTTAGCCCCGACCTTGTTTTTAAAGACCCCTATTTTCTTGATTTTACGGGATTGAAGGATACGTATTCTGAACAGTCATTGGAAGATGCGATACTAAAAGAAATGGAACAGTTTATATTGGAGTTGGGAATTGGGTTTGCATTTGTTGAGCGCCAGAAAAGAATGATTATTGATGGCGAAGACCATCATCTTGACCTGCTGTTCTTTCACCGAAAACTAAAACGACTGGTGGCAGTCGAACTAAAACTGGGCAAGTTTAAAGCAGCCTATAAAGGCCAGATGGAATTGTATTTACGCTGGCTGGAGAAATATGAAATGCAGCAGGACGAAGAAACACCCATCGGCCTTATTCTTTGTGGTGAAGGAAGTAATGAGCAGATAGAATTATTGCAATTAAAAAAAGCTGGGATTAAAGTAGCTGGCTATTTTACCGAGTTGCCCGATTTAAAATTGTTGAAACAAAAATTGCACGCAAGTATTTTGAATAACAGGAAGCGATTGGGAGAATCAGATTTGCCCCCAGCAACTAAGCCATCCAAACAACAAAAGAAATTAAAATTAAAACTCTGCTAAAAATACTGCATCTTCTTTCAACGAAAAGAGCAGAATCAAAATAGAGAAAATGAGATTTAAATCAATTTAACCTCAACATGAGAAATTATCGAATATTAACTTTCTTGCTACTCATACTCTCCTACGAGAACTATGCTCAAAGTCAGGTAATAGTACTTTCTGCCAAGCAATTTGGTAAGAATCAACAAATTCAGCTGGCGAATTTGGAAGGGTGGGTTTTTAAACAAGGTGATAAAGTTGACTACTCCAACACCGATTTGGATGATAGCGATTGGAAGAAATTCAAGCCGACCGAACTTTCCGCAGACCTTGCGGATGGGACTGGCAGGGTAGAAGGATGGTTCAGAATAAAGGTTAAGCTGGATGAATCTTTCCGCGATATCCCTGTAGGCGTGGCGCGTCAATTATGGGCTGCCACTGACGTGTACGTGGATGGAATATTGGCCCATTCGTTTGGTAATACCGGCTATCCATATGAAGCGTTTAACCCTATCCTAAAATATGCTGAGTCAATTAAATTGACTCCCGAAAAGGAACACGTCCTTGCCATTCATGTAGTTGATTATGAAACAATGTTTACCCAACGTGAGGTAAGACTAAAACCACATAACCTTTTGAATTTTATTTCAATTACTGGTCCGGTATTCAATAAATTCGTGACATCAAAAATTAAGCAAACCTATATTCTAGGTTCAACAAGTATTTCTATTTCTTGTTTGCTTTTATTCCTTTTTCTGCTGCTGCTCTACCTCAATCCAAATCAAAAGATATTTCAACTGGCTGCTACTCTTACCACACTAGTTTCGTGCGCAGCATTCGGTTCGTATTATGACGTTTTTAATGAATTAACGTATTCCGCAGAAAAAGTCATATTTCTTTTTACAAATGGACTATTCCTGCCTGCCATGCATGCCTTTACACTAGTGATTACAGAATGGGTGTTGAAGAAGAAAATTTCGTTAGTAACCATCTTGATTTTAATCTTTATGCCGATAACCAGTGTGCTTGGACATGTCTTCAGTATATCGTGGCCGTTCGGATTGGCGGAATCAATCCTGTTAGGATATTTTGTTTATCTCGTTTTTAAATTAAGAAATAGTATTAAGAGAATTGAATGGACTGTAGTCTTTGCCATGACTGTATTGACGGTAGGCTCGCTCGCTTGGGTTTTTCTACATAAATATTTCCTTGATAGTTTTTACGAATATGAAAACCTGTTAAAGACTATCGTACTGTTATGCGCACCTACGCTGTTACTTATTTATGTCTCCTTCAGTTATAAGGAAATTCTAGTGGAGCGCGAGGTTGAAGCCGAGAAAGTAATTCGAATAACGGAAGAAAAGAAAGAATTACTGGCTCAACAGAATGTGTTGCTGGAAGAGCAGGTAGCGACAAGAACACGTGAACTGGAAAAATCACTTACCGATTTAAAATCAACCCAATCCCAACTCATCCAATCCGAAAAAATGGCAAGCCTTGGCGAACTCACCGCTGGCATTGCGCACGAAATTCAAAATCCGTTGAACTTTGTTAACAATTTTTCGGAAGTCAGCAGCGAGCTGATTGATGAGATGAAAACTGAACTATCAACCGGCAACGTGCAACTGGCTACCGAAATCTCAAACGACCTAAAAGAAAATTTGGAGAAGATCAACCACCACGGCAAGCGTGCGTCTGATATTGTGAGCGGCATGTTGCAGCACAGTCGCGCGAGCAGCGGAGTAAAAGAACCCACCAACATCAACGCGTTGGCAGATGAATATTTACGATTGGCGTATCATGGATTGCGAGCGAAAGACAAGTCGTTCAACGCTAAATTTGAAACCGATTTAGATGCTTCACTTCCAAAACTGAATGTCGTTCCACAAGATATTGGCCGGGTAATTTTGAATTTGATTACGAATGCTTTTTACGCGGTCAATGAAAAAAACAATGTCACGCTGAGCCAGGCGAAGCGCGACACCCTTCAACTGCAGGGTGACACCCTTCGCCAAGCTCAGGGTGACAGCTACGAGCCAACTGTTTCCGTCAGTACCAAGAAAGAAGGCAACAAAGTTTTAATTTCAGTCAAAGACAACGGCAATGGCATCCAACAAAAAATCCTTGATAAAATCTTTCAACCTTTCTTCACCACCAAGCCCACGGGGCAAGGCACAGGCTTAGGCTTGAGTTTGAGTTATGATATTGTGAAGACCCATGGTGGAGAGTTAAAGGTGGAGACGAAGGAGGGAGAGGGAAGTGAGTTTATCATTCAACTGCCCATTGTCTGAATCACGGATTAACAGGATTTAAGGATTGCGCAGATTATAATAGCCGAGGACTTTGACGGCCGATAAATAAAACCACCTGTTCGTCCTAGCATAACACCTATTCGTCCTTTGCTTCAAAAAAATAGCCCGTGAACACTTAAATATTTTTATCTTCACGCAACAAAGTTTTTATGAAGGTACTGGTCGTTGATGATGAACAAGATGTAAAAACGCTATTCGAGCAGCGTTTCCGAAAGGAGATAAAAGCCGGCCAAATCGACTTTGCCTTTGCCTTCTCAGGCGAGGAAGCGCTGGTGCTTATCGATCAATGGGAGCACGAAGCCATCCTCATTCTATCTGACATCAACATGCCGGGCATGAGCGGTTTGCAACTACTCGAAAAAATCAAAAAGAGATATTTGAAACCACCCCCGGTGGTGATGATGCTGACCGCCTATGGCGATCCGGAAAATGTGCGTGTGGCCGCTGAGCTTGGTGCCGATGATTTTCTGACCAAGCCGGTTGATTTCGTGTCATTAAAACAGAAACTGAAACTTAACTAGCCATGACAAGAATACTAGTGGCCGATGATGAGGCCGATTTGGAAATGCTGCTGAAGCAGAAGTTTCGCCAGAAAATACGCGAGCAGCAATATGAGTTTATCTTCGCATCCAACGGAAAAGACGCGCTGGAGAAACTCGCACGAACACCTGATATTGATTTTATACTCAGCGACATTAACATGCCCGAAATGGACGGCCTCACCTTGCTGGGCAAGCTGAACGAAACCAATCCGTTGCTTAAAATGGTGATGGTCTCCGCCTATGGCGATATGGACAATATTCGCACAGCCATGAACCGTGGTGCCTTTGATTTTATTACCAAGCCTGTGAACTTTGATGACCTCTCGCTCACGATCGAAAAAACAATCAAGCACGTAGGTCAAATTCGCGATACTATCAAGGCCGTGAAGGAAAACAACATTTTAAAAATGTACGTGGACCAAAATGTGCTCAACTTCATGGGTAGCCGCGAGTTTGAGACATCTATCATGGCCAATGAAACCATCGAGGCTACGGTGGCATTTATCGACATCTGCGGGTTCACGGCCATCAGCGAAAAAGAAAAAGCCGACTCGGTGGTGCACATCCTTAATGACTATTTCGATATCATCGTAAAAGAAATCATTGCCCAAAACGGCTACATCGATAAATTTATTGGTGATGCCATCATGGCCGTTTTCCGTGGCGAGTATCATTTGGATCGTGCAGTAGATGCTTGCCTGGCGGTGCGAAGTAAAATCGATGCGCAGCCACCCGTGCCGGGTCGTGATTATTCACCCAAAGTTTCTATTGGCATCAACAGTGGCGAAATGGTTTCGGGCAACATCGGTTCGGCCACGCTGCGAAGATTGGACTACACGGTGATTGGTGATGTCGTCAACACCGCACAGCGACTGCAATCCGTAGGCGCACCCGGTCAAATCATCATCAACGAAGTAGCCTATCAAAAAATTAAACAGTCGTTCAATTGTTTAAAAGTGGGCGAAGTGTCGCTAAAAAACAAAGCTATTCCGGTGATGATTTATAACGTAGAGGCTTAACTAACTCGCCTATTTTTTCTACTTACCATTCTTTACCTTGCATGCATTGTTGAACTTGATCCTGTTCTATGCCGGAATTTCTTGATCCCATCGAAACACTAGTCAAACAAGGTCGTTACTTTGAAGCGCGCGCAAAGCTTTCTGTGTTAACAGCAGACTCTGTTTCCATGCGTTCAAATCAACTTTATGCGCTGGCTATGTCTAAGTGCGGCTTGCCTGAGGCGGCCATGCAATTCTTAGAACCTATCTACAAACAATTCCCTGACGATCCGGAAACAGCCGGCATCCTGGGAGGCATTTACAAAGAGATTTTTATCAAAACGAAAGATCAGCGCTACGCCATTCTTTCAAAGGAAACTTATCTCAAAAATTTCACGGCAACCAAAAGTTACTACACCGGCATCAATGCCGCCACGATGTCCGCCA
>JAIENH010000667.1 GCA_019751475.1 Cyclobacteriaceae bacterium | reverse complement strand
TTGAAGCGTGCAAGAAATGCCCTTGGATCAGAGTTGGCTTGCTGTCGCTCATCGGGATCTTCAAGGGATACGTATGGCTTACGCGGAAACACCGATTTTGCCAAGGTGGTTTTACCACTTTGACGTGGGCCAACAACGGCCACGGAGCGAAATTCTCTGGCCAGCAGGCGCAACTGTTTTTCAGCGTTTCGGGCTACCATAATGAATAGCCACAAAGATACTCATTTGAATAATTTTTTAAGACTATCAATAAAAAAATCATTTTTAGATCAAAAATGAATATTTATTAGTACAAAACATGCATTCGAGTGCATGTTTTGTACCAGATACCTTTTTAAGCATCTGTATTTTTCGATCCACCATTTACTTTTCGATACCAGAAATTCTTCTTTCTTCAATTCCACCGCATCCCGGTAAAGGCTGCTTTCAATCGGTTCGTTCGCCCAATCCTGATTATCTTTGTCGCAAATCGCTGTTTTATGGTTGAAACAATTACCTCCGGTCATCAGGCTATTGCCTTGGAAGAAAAATACGGTGCTCACAATTATCATCCGCTGCCGGTAGTCTTGTGCAAAGGAGAAGGAGTCTTTTTGTGGGATGTAGAGGGCAAACAGTATTTTGATTTTCTCTCTGCATATAGTGCCGTAAATCAGGGTCACTGCCATCCGCGCATCATACAAGCATTAACCAGCCAGGCGAAGGAGCTCACTCTTACGTCACGCGCCTTCTATAATGACAAGCTTGGACTGGCTGAAAAATGTGTGTGCGATACGTTTGGCTATGACAAGGCTCTTTTCATGAATAGCGGTGCAGAAGCAAATGAAACAGCGATCAAACTGGCCCGCAAATGGGGCTATACTAAAAAAGGAATACCCGACAACCAGGCAGTGATTGTTGCAGCCCGGAAAAATTTTCACGGCCGAACCACTACCATCATTTCAGCTTCTACGGACCCATCGGCAACAAAAGGTTTTGGCCCGCTGATGCCCGGGTTTGAAATTGTGGAGTACGATAATGTTGATGCACTAAAGAAAGCACTGGCCAATCCGAATGTTTGTGGTTTATGGCTTGAGCCCATTCAGGGAGAAGCGGGTGTATATGTTCCTCATGATGGATACCTGAAGGCTGCCGAAAAGCTGTGCCGCGAAAACAATGTGCTGCTCATGATGGATGAAATTCAAACGGGTATTGCCCGCACAGGCAAAATGCTGGCGTCTGATCATGAAGGCGTTCGCGCTGATCTTCTGATTTTAGGAAAAGCGTTGAGCGGAGGTGTACTACCAATCTCACTGGTATTGGCCGATGATGAAATTATGCTGGTGATCAAGCCAGGTGAACATGGTTCTACTTTCGGAGGTAATCCGCTGGCGGCAGCCGTAGTGATGGAAGCGCTGCAAGTTGTGAAGGATGAAAAGCTGGCTGCCAATGCCGAGCGCCTTGGCAAAATCTTCCGCGACCGCATGATTGCATTCATGAGTAAGACCAAATTGATCAAACTGGTGAGAGGCAAAGGCTTGCTCAATGCTATTGTTATAAATGACAGCCCTGAAAGTGAGACGGCCTGGAACCTGTGTCTGAAATTCATAGACAACGGCTTGCTGGCCAAACCTACGCATGGAAACATTATTCGGTTGGCGCCACCCCTGGTGATCACGGAAGAGCAAATACATGAGTGCTGCGATCGGATCGAAAAATCTGTGTTGAGTTTATAATCTCAGAGAAATGAAAATCATCATTGTAGGTGCTACCGGCACCATCGGCAAGGTGGTGACTACCGAGCTGAGCAAGCGACATACTATTGTAAAGGCCGCCACTAAGAACAGTGATGTGAAGGTTGACATCACATCCATCGAGTCAATTAAAGAGATGTTTCGTCAGGTGGGTTCGTTCGATGCATTGATAAGCGCTACCGGCTCGGCTCACTTCGGTTTGTTTGATACGATGACTGAAGCTGATTTTTACAAGGGCATTAAAAGCAAAATGATGGGTCAAATCAACCTCGTGATGGTTGGTAAAGATTTCATCACGGACAACGGTTCGTTTACACTTACCTCGGGCATCCTGCATAAAGATCCTATCCGGAATGGTGTGGGGCTTAGTTTTGTGAATGGGGCATTAAATTCGTTTGTTACTTCTGCGGCTATTGAAATGAAACGCGGCATTCGCATCAATGTGGTGAGCCCTGGATTGGTGGAAGATTCATATGCAGCGTTAGGTGCCGCTTTTCCCGGTCACATTCCAGTGTCCATGCCTCGTGTAGTGCAGGGCTACTTAAAGAGTGTAGAAGGTTTTGGCACGGGCCAGCTTATCGAGATATATTAAAGATTACGGAGTGATGGCCAGGTTGCGCACACCAGCCGCCCAATAGAGCGTAGCTTTCATTTTTTCGTACTCCGCTTTCAACTTGAGCAGCTTCGTTTGTGAGAGGATCAACTTTTCCTGTTGCACGTTGATTTTAAACAAGTCGCTCTCGCCATTTTCCAGATTCAATATTTCACCTCGAAGAATGCGTTCGTAATTGGCTACGACCGATGCCTGTTGCGCGATAATGATGTTGGTGTTCACCAATTGATTGTACACTTGCTGCACGGAGTTTACGATTTCGCGCTCTGCCTGCATACGCTCCAACTCAGTGCCTCTGATTTTAATGTTGGTCTGGCCGAGCTTGGCACGCTCCTTACGGAGGAGAATCGGTATGGAAAAATCAAGACCAAATTTATAATTGGTGCCAAACTGAAAAGACTGAAAGCCACCCGTGGGCAATATTGGTTGATTCAAGAAATTGTAATTAAGATCCAGGCGTGGCTTAAGATATTCCACCGCAAGCTTTCGCTCCACATCCAATTGATCCAGCTTTACGGTAAGCTTTCGCAACTCAGGATGGTTTTGTTTTGCCTGAAATGACAATTCTTCCAGTGTCTGCGTAGATAGAATCTCCTGATCGCCTGGGACTAAGACAGGTGCCACGGATGGATCCAACAGCAAGGGCCCTTCTTCTGTATCCCACAGGTAGTTTGAGATTTTGATTCCATTGTTGGTAAAATCCAGGAAGGCTTCCTGGCGCTCGACCAATCGTTGCTGAAGGGTGATCTTGGCTTGCACGGTGTCAAGCACGGAGGCTTCGCCAAAGTTGGCGTCCAATTTTACCCGTCTGAAAATCTCAAGGGCAATATCTGCATTGCGCGTCAGCAGAATGAAATTGTAATAGGAATAGTACCACTGCCAATAATCCTTGGCGGCATCCAGCAAAATCTTGTTGATTAATTTTATCTGCTCGGCTTCCGCCAGTTGCGTAAATAACTTGGCTTGTTTCAGTGCAGCCCTGCGTTCGTCAGTGAATAGTCCACGGCCTATGGGCAACGACACGCCCGTAAAAATCTGGCGAAAGTTGTCTGACACAGGCACGGAGTTTTCGGGGTTGATAAAGGCCCCGCTGTTTTGCTCTACACCCAATTTTGGATTGATCGGAAACCACGTGGGTACAGTGATAGACGCTATCCAGCGATTGTAGTATTCTTTGTCATTAAATTCTTTTGTGTTCCCTTGCGATTCCAGCTTTGGGTCAAAAGCGCCTCGTGCCAACCGCACTTCCTGTCGCGCAGTTTCGCTGAGCAAACGCGTCTGCTTTACAATCGGATGGTTCTCCAGGATAGACGCATAGAAATTTTCGATGGTAAACGGTTTGACCGTATCAGGCAAAATAAAGATCGAGTCAGTGGCCGTTTGAGCAAGGCCCTGCCGAACAATGAGAGCAAAGAAAATAATGAACAGTCGTTTCATCTGACGTTTGTAGCGCATCAAGCTTCTGGTTCTGATGATGACTTGGCTTTTTCTTTTTTGATTTTTTCGCGTTCGTCTTCCGGCTCTTCATACAAGCTCGGAGGGAAGCCGTTCAACTGCCGCCATAGTTCATACCACACGGGCACATCGTCCAACATCACCCAGCCCATGGTACCACTACCCACGCGCAACTGGTTAGGCCACTTGGTATCGTCTTTATCGGGTATAACCAAAATCCTGAACTCACCAGGGTGCGTGTTGACGAAGTCAATTACTTCCACCACGCCTCCAAACGAACCTACCGATATACTGGGCCAGCCGCTAAACTGCAGCGCGGGGAAGCCATCAAACTCGACTCGTACTTTTCGGCCTTTGCTGATCAGCGGCACATCCATCGCTTTTACGTACATTTCCACAGCTACATCGGAAGATTGAGGCATGATGGTACACACCGCACCGCCTTCTTTTATGGTCTCACCAATACCAGCCTGCGAAGCCTTTACCACGAAGCCGGCCTGGGGTGCCAGGATAAAATATTGCTGGCTCCGTATCTGCATATTAGCATACTCATTTCGCAATTTCGAAAGGTCTGCCTGCGTATCGGCCATATCGGCTAGTGTGCTGTTCCAATCTGATTCGGCTTTATTGATTTTGTCCAGGTATTCATTTCTTACCCGCTCAATTTCAACTTTAGCATTGTTAAACTCGGCATCGCTGATCTGAAATTTATTTGTAAAGTCCTGAAACTTTGTAAGCGGAATGTTGCCCGCTTCGAAAAGTTTTTCGTTTCGCTCGAACTGATTTTTAGCGTTGTCAAATTTTACCCGTTCAGCCTCCAGCTTGGCTTTCGATTGCTCGACCTTATTTGCCATTCCGTCTTCAAGAGCGGAAATCTGTCTCACCAAAGATTTTGCCTTCAGGTCCTTGGAGCTCAAGCTTTTTTCTTTGGCCGCAATCACTTCACGAAGACGCAACAACATCTCTGGGTCAAAGTATTTTTCTTTTACCTCACTGATGATGGCGATGGTGTCGTTTTTGTCTACAAACTGGCCTTCTTTTATTTTCCAGCTTTTGATTCGTCCGGCAATGGTTGTTTCAATAGTCTGTGGACGGTTGCTGGGCGAAAGTGCCGTTACCTTTCCCTTGCCGTGAATATTTTGCTGCCACGGGAGAAACAGGATAATAAAGAATAAGATACCCAAGCCGAACAGCCAGCGTGCCAGCACACGGCCCGCACTTGGTGTTCGCAGCACACGCAACGAGTACAGACGGTCTTGCGGTACCAGTTTATCTACTCGATGTGATGAAAGTTTCAGCATACGTTAGTCGATATACGTTTTGAGTGTGTTATCTTTCAATAAGTCTTCAAAGGGGCCTTCGGCTTTCACACTGCCATTGTCCATCAGTATTACACGAT
>JAIENH010000610.1 GCA_019751475.1 Cyclobacteriaceae bacterium | reverse complement strand
ACCATCCAAGATCTTCGCTTCCCGTCCATCCTCCGTGATGACTCACTTGATTTTGATGAGCTGATACAAACAACTTTCAAAAGCGAACCGTACGACCGGGTAGAGTTTAACGTCTATTTTGGCTCTGCGCAATCCGAGCATCTCAGCAAACTGGCTCTGCAACTTTTTCAATTGGTGCAAGCCCCTCTTGTGCGGGCTTCATTCTCCAAGAAGAATAAATGGGTGCTGCAAAGCATACGCCCGGTTAGCTTGAATGAAATGCCAGAGAGCGACCAACCGATTTTGGAAAGCGCTCTTGAAAAGTATCTGTTGCGAAAACGCGACTACCGCCAAGACAAAAAGAAATACGACCTCGCCATCCTCGTCAATCCGGAAGATTCGTACCCACCCTCGGATGATCGGGCGCTAAAACGTTTTTACAAAGCCTCGCTGGAGGCAGGGTTTAACACAGAATTCATCACGAAGAACGACATTGATAAGTTAATCCAATACGATGCGCTCTTTATTCGTGAGACCACGAATGTCAATCATCACACATTTCGCTTCGCCAAGAAAGCTGAGTCGCTGGGGTTGGCGGTTATTGACGATCCGGAATCCATTCTCAAGTGCACCAACAAAGTCTATTTGCACGAGCTGCTCAGCACCAACAAAATTCTTACGCCTAAGTCGTATGTGATCACGGAGGAGAACTGTAGCAGCCTTACGGAAAAAATGACGTTCCCGTTTATTCTTAAACAACCCGATGGCGCTTTCTCTAAAGGAGTGGTTAAAATTAATGACCTGGAGGAATTCAAAAAAGTGCGGGAGAGCATGTTTGAAAAGTCTGACCTGATCATTGCGCAGGAGTTTCTCCCCACCCCGTTTGACTGGCGCGTGGGCGTCATTGACGGTCAGGTGCTTTACGTATGCAAATATTTTATGGCCACCAAGCACTGGCAAATTGTGAATTGGAGTGCTAAAAAAGAGACCTCGCGCGATGGCGAAGTAGAGAGCATAGCGGTAGACCAGGCGCCCGCAGGGTTGCTCAAAGCAGCCTTGAAAGCCACGGCCCTTATTGGCAAAGGACTTTATGGTGTGGACATGAAGGAGGTGGACGGGAAATTTTATATTATTGAAGTGAACGACAATCCCAATATTGATGCCGGCACAGAAGACAAGATTCTGAAAGATAAATTGTACGACACCATCATGGAGGTATTACTGAACAAAATCAAATCAACCAAATGATCCAACCTTCTCGCCTCCACTTGTTCCAGGCCTACGGTATAGAGCTGGAATACATGATCGTTGACCGCGACACCCTAATGGTTCGACCCATAGCAGATGAATTGCTTAAGCACGAGTTGGGCGATTATGGGAGCGATTTTGAAAACGATGTGGTGACATGGTCAAATGAATTGGTGTTGCACGTAATTGAATTGAAGTCCACCAAGCCGGAGAGCAATTTTAATTTGTTGGAAAACGCTTTCGCGGATAACGTAAAAAAAATCAATTCTATTCTCACGCAATGGAATGCCATGCTGATGCCTACGGCCGCCCATCCATGGATGGATCCGATGAAAGAAACCAAACTCTGGCCCCACGACAGCAATGAAATCTACGCGATCTATAATTCTATCTTTGACTGTCGCGGTCATGGCTGGTCAAACTTACAGAGTACGCATCTTAACCTTCCGTTCTACGATGACGAGGAGTTTGCCAAACTTCACGCTGCCATCCGCATCGTGTTACCGATTTTGCCTGCCCTGTGTGCCAGTTCACCAATCTTAGATGGTGCCGTTACCGGAATGGTGGACACGCGAATGAAGTATTACAAAACGAATCAGTCCAAAATTCCGTCTATCACCGGCAAAGTGGTGCCCGAAGGAGTGTTTTCTAAACGGCAATACATCAACACGGTGTATGAAAAAATAAAGCAAGACATCGCGCCTTTCAACACAGAAAATGTGTTGGAACCAGTGTGGGTCAACTCCCGAGGCGCCATACCGCGCTTCGACAGAGGCTCCATCGAAATCCGGATCATGGACATCCAGGAGTGCCCGCTGGCTGACCTTGCTATTCAAACTATGGTGATCGAGACCATCAAAGCACTCGTGGCCGAGAAGTTCGCCAACCTGGAAGAGCAAATGCGCGTGAAGACAGAAATATTAGCCGGCATTTTGGATGAAACTTCTCAATCGGGGCAGCGTGCAGAAATTCTTTCATCAGAGTACCCAAGCATTTTTGGGCTCACGGCACCTTGTACGGCCTTGCAGGTGTGGCAGCATATTTACACACGACTTGCTGCGAGGGAAAACTCCTTCCTTCAAAAATGGGGCTTGGAAATAGAAACTATTCTGAGCGAAGGCACCCTGTCAGACCGCATCCTTCGCTCCCTTCAAAACGCTCCAACTCACGAGTCAATAAAAAAAGTATACCGGCAATTGTCTGACTGTCTTGGGCAGAATAGAATGTATTTGGGGTAAGGTTGTTATTTCACTACCTGCACAGTCCGCTCTGCGCGAAAAGGTTTTCCTTCTGAAGTTACGCCCTCTACAACAATCAGGTATGTAGTTGGCAAGTCAGCCGCGAAGAAAGTAAACTTCGCTTCTCCATTTTCGGTGGTCGTTATGTTTGGATCCCAGTAAAGCGTGCTTCTAAAATCTTTCTCTGTCACATTGCGATTCTTCGAATAGTCCGGAGATCTGAAGGGCAAAGCTTTCTCATATCCTTTCACCATAAAGGATTGAAAATCTTTCAGGGAATTATCCAAAGTGGGTTGGCTCTGAGCGAGAGAGGAGCCTTTTGTGTAAATAGCAATTACTCCGTTTGTACCACTCACACCAAACAAAGGGTTAGCCCTGGTTATCACTTCAATCCTGTCAACTGCCTCTGGCTGGATTCCCACCAGAAAATCACCAACTGTATTTAAATTGTCAAATCGCGAAGCGAAGGGAATACCATCAAGTAATATCAACGGCTCGATAGTACCTCCAACTCCAATCGAGCTCGATCCACCCCGTATGCGTAAATGATAATGCTTCGTTGAGAGAACTGGATCCCACGACCACGTGACTGATAGTCCGGGTATTTTCCCAGCCAGGGCTTCCACCAAATTTCCTCCCACAACCCCCGAGTTGAGTTGCGCGCCCGTTAGCACATGATCAGGTCGACCGTACGTTATTCCCATTTTTACCCGGTCTTCTTGTATCCGCTCGGCCTTAATCACTACTTGCTCCAGAAGCTTGGAGTCTTTGGATAGCTCTACCTCAACCGAGGGCCGATAGAATGCTGAGGCCTTTTGAATCGTGAAGTCGTTTGCACCATCCTGTTGATAAAACGTTGGCACTGGTTTCTTCAAAAGCTTTACCGTGCCTTGCCCGACCAACGGTCGAAACGCGATGCTTGCTGAATCATAAAATTGAAATCCGCTGATGAAGAAATCACCCTGAGATGAAGTAGTAACCTGGGCCATGTCTTCCATATTGCCCTGCACAACCATCATAGCCGTTTCTACCCGCTTCTTCTTCGCATTTCTGAATTCCCCCGAAAGGCCAATGCCCAGCTCAAGGGGATTGGCCGGTTTGATTTGATTGATTCTTATTTTTCTTGGATTGATTTTTAGCTGCTGATCGATGGAAGGCCCAATTTGAAGAGGTGTGATTAACTCTACATCGGTAACCGATACGGACAAATTAGCCGCCAAGGGATTATTTTCCGCATCAGTCAATTTCACTGCTACATCAATTTTCTCCCGCAGCGCATAGGTCTTCTTATTTGCCGTGAGGTTGACTTTCACATTAGAAATTTGTGCTTCATTCGGGCGTTGGCCTGTGATTATTTCATTGAATTCCAATATCGGCAGCTTTCGCAAAAAAATGTCTGCGTAAGGATAGTTTAGCATCCATCGTGTGTAGGCACGCAGGTAGTAAAGACCAGGAGAAAAATCTTCTGGTAATATGAGTTGCCCGAATGATCTGCCTTCGCTTATCGCGAATTGATTGTGCACTACAACTTTCCGGTCAGGACTGATAACCTCAACATAGATCACACGACTGAGTGAATCGCGTAACTCCCAATTAGAATAACTCATATAGGCCTTCCACCAAATCACATCACCGGGATAATAAAAAGCCTTATTGGTATGAAGATAAATCTTCTCTTGTAGCCGCTGATACCTGTCAGTAGAGAGTCTGGTCGAAGGCTCTTCAATCAACATGGCATCCGCCTTAGGGTCATAGTCGGATGGGAGCAGATTTGAAACCCTGAACTGACTGAGATAACCGGACACCAAAATATCTTTCGGATTCAGCAGCGTACCGTCTGTACTTAGTTCAATTACACCACTTGAAGATTCGATCCACGATACCGGATGAATCACGTCTTTATACGTTTTCTTTTCTGCCACCGCATTGATGTGGTGTATTTCCAGTTTACCCTTCAGGGGGATTTTCAATTGGCCCGGAGTAGACCGGTCTATATTGCTTACTGGATCAAACTTGATGACCGCTTTGTTAAGCTCATTTGAAAAAATGGCAGAACGATCACGCACTTTCTCCTGGCCGGGTTTGTCAATGTACACAGCATAGCCGTCATCTTTTGTAGTCTGTCCGGCCAGACTCTTTACAAAGGCCTGAAGTGACGTGCCGTACGCCTCTGCACGATTCTTTCTCCACTCCGTGAGTTGATTTCCTTCAGCTGATAACGGTTCAAAGAAAATGTCGCCCAGAATGGAATAATCTTTGGTGCGGTGATGAAAGTTCTGAAGATAAAACAAGAGCCGGTATCCTAGGCCTCGATTGATAATTTCTATCGGTTGAGAAGACTTGGCCGTAAGTTCATCCTGGTTTGCGGTAAGATCCAATTCCCATGGATTAAGGATTTCGCATTGACTGGCAAGTTTCCCTTCCCCCAAAAAGAATTTGCGAAAGCGCACCAACTGCTTTTCCCATTCAGCATCACGTGTGCTTTTAATTTCTACTTCGCTTAGTTGGGTCTTTTCAGTCTTCAGATGAATGTCGTAAACCACCGTATCGTTTGGTTTCGATTCTACAATTCCGGAGAAGCTTTGATAACCAATGTAGGACGTAATGATCTCGATTTTTCCAGAAGGAACAGTAAGCCCAAATTCACCGGCACCGGTAGTGGAGGTTCCAAGAGTTGTGTGATTAACGAAAACATTGGCAAACGGAAGGCCTTCATTACTTTCTTTATCTAT
>JAIENH010000661.1 GCA_019751475.1 Cyclobacteriaceae bacterium | reverse complement strand
CACCAATCAATTTACCACAGAGGAACTTCGCACGCTTTGTCTTTCGATGAAAGAAGAATTACAAATTTCTGATTCAGATCTGATAGCCACCGGATATTTTACAAACTGACTTAGCGTGCAGATACAATCACACGCTTGCGAAATGTCTTGACTGTGCCACTCGAGTCAAAGATTTCAAACCAAACGAAGTAGTAGCCCATGCGCGCTTTGCCACCTTCATCACGATCGCCATCCCACCGGAAAAATCCCTGCGGCCCAAGTGTTTCGTTGTTAGCGATGGTCTTAATCAGTCGGCCTTGTACATCAAGCACTTTTACATTCGCTACCCAGCCACTTTGTTCGAAGTGATATTGTATCTGAACGTAATCATTGGCAGCATCTCCGGCCGAAAACAACTCTGGCGTTACCAGTACTTCACCATTGTCCACAGTTCCTTCAGGTCGCGATTGTGAGTTGACGAAGCCAGGCGTGGCAAAACCAATTACAGAACTGGCGGACGTCCAATTGTCCGGATTGTTTGATGAAGCATTGACCGCAATCCGCTCCAGCGAAATTCCTTCATCACTTTTAATGAAAGGCGAGTGCCAGTTTTTTGAGTAACTAAGTTCGTCAATTATTTTCCCCTGATCTGTCAGCACCGCTAAAGATCCATCATCGTCTGACAGAGTTGGTAAATTAGTTTTGTACAAGTTCGTTTCGATGCTTTGAGGATATTGCATTTTTACGATTGAAGGATTGGTGGTGAAGACAGCAAAAGCTCCCGGTGGCAGCAATTGGTTTTCAATAAAGAGCGAGTTGATATTGGTAGGTATTCCATTTTCAAAATTGCTGATCTTCCAATTACTCAGATTGAGAAATTTAGATGATGAATTAAAAACTTCTACGAAATCTACTCCGCCCGACCGTGGATTAAAGAGCACTTCGTTTATAATCACATCCAGGCTGTCGGCTTTTTCCGGTAATCCAAAGTTGAGAGTGACTGGCTGCAATTGATTACCGCTGCAATCGGTAATGTTCCTGACTTCAAGCGAATAAAGTTGACGGATGCTTAATGGCTCTGACAGATCAACTTGAATAGAACGTAGTCCAATATCTGTAAAGGTAGCTTTTGCTATTGCTCTAGCCGGAGTAAAAGCTAAATTGGCAACTGCCAGCGAAGACGCTTGTAGCTTTTCATCGAACTGAAGTACTACCCTTGTAGGTGAATCGGGGAATGCTGAGCGCAAGACGGGTGGCGTTAAGTCAGGCTTATTGGCGAAGATTGAATTTTGTTTTCCTGGCGTTCCACCTTTCGGATCTTCCGAAGCCGCCCAGTTGTCTTGCTCGCCACACGGATTGTTAGGGTCAATCAGTTCGATCGACCAACCGCCTTCTTCCTTGTCTTCGTCACGATACCAACTCAAATCATACTTGATGGAATCGAGAGTAAGGTTGGAAGCGCTTTTTAGCGTAAGCACATCACCCGAATTGTTTAGCGTTGGAAAATTGGCAAGTGAAATAGTTTTTCCAAACGAACTAAAAAAACTGGCTGTTGATGAGGAAGTCACGATCCAATATTCGCCCGGCAAAATTATTTGCGAAGGAAAAATTCCCTCCGAACTTCCATCTGAAAGTTTCCAGCCAGATACGTTAAATGGATTGAGACTTCGGTTGTACAATTCGATGAACTCCGCATTGGGCAAGCCGATTTGTGGCGAAGGATCGGGCAGAAATTCTGTGAAGATTACGTCTTTGTTTTTCACGGGTACGGGTTGAAAAAACAGAACGTTGACATTTACCGGAGCCATGCTGTTGCCGGCCACGTCTTTTACGTTTGCCACTTGCAATGCGTAGGTTACTCCATTCGTAAAAGATGATGCATAGTCAAGTTGAACGGTTCGCTGATCCGGCAGCACCGCTGCGGCAGGGTTACCAAGCACTGGTATTGTATAATTTGATGGGTTTTGTGCTGAAGTCGCATCAAGACTTTCACTAAACACCAGCCGCACTTGCTGCGCGTTTACAGTGGTTGTTGTGACGATGGTAGGTGGAGTTGTGTCAGGCACGGGTGTGCCGGTGACCACAAAATCACCAAACCAGAACGATGTCGATCGGGTGGACGTGTACACACACTCGATGCCAAAGAAAGATGATGATGTAAACGTGTTGTCTGTCACGCTGCCTTCCAGAATGTATGTGCCGGTGACGCCCACGTCTGAAAACAGCTGCCAACCACCAGCTGCATCGCGGGTTACTTTAATTTTTGCTTGTACTGTAGAGAGATTAAGTCTGCCGTTAAGGCCATCGATGATTTCCGTTACTGTGCTACCTGACTGTCGATATAAACTTATTTCGTCATCAGTGTTGCCAGCTTTCACAAAGTAGCCGTTCAGATTTCCCGTTACATTGGCCTGATCAGACACGAGGTAAATATTAGCGAGGTTGGTGCTGCTGGGGTTGAAGTCCATCTGTAGATAGAACTCCCAACTGGCCGCGTGAATAGCTTGGCTAGGGGTTAACAGATAGGCTGTTTCAGCCACAGCGGGTGCCTGAAGTTTCAACCGGCCCGAGTTAATAACAAACTTGGCATTGTCTCCCGTCCAGGTAGGATTGGATGTAAAATTTCCGTCAGAAAAATTATCGGTGAACTGGGCCGAACACACGTTTGTGATGAGAAATAGTATCATACACGGTATGATTTTCTGCACCATCATTCTACCAATGTACTATTTTTGCAATTCTTAAAACATAATTGAATCATGAAGATTGCTGTAGTCGGTGCGACCGGACTGGTGGGCCAGGAAATTTTGAAAGTAATGGAAGAGCGCAACTTCCAGTTTGATGAACTGTATCTGGTGGCGTCTGCCAGAAACGTGGGCAAAGAAATCGAATTCAAGAATAAACGTTACACCATCATCGGCATGGAAGAGGCTGTAGAAATAGCCCCCGATGTAGCCATCTTTTCAGCCGGGGGAGGCACCAGCCTGGAGTGGGCACCCAAGTTTGCCGAGAAGGGTACGATTGTGATCGATAACTCTTCGGCCTGGCGAATGGATCCTACTAAAAAACTGGTCGTGCCAGAGATCAACGGACATGTTTTGCGAATTGACGACCGGATTATAGCCAACCCCAATTGCTCTACCATACAAATGGTGATGGCCCTCGCGCCTCTTCATGTAAAGTATAAACTCAAGCGCATTGTGGTGTCTACGTATCAATCGGTGACCGGTACGGGCAAGGATGCTGTGCAGCAACTGATGGACGAGCGCAAAGGCATTGAAGGAGCCAAAGTTTATCCTCATCGTATTGACATGAATGCGTTGCCACATATTGACGTCTTCCTGGAAAACGATTATACAAAAGAGGAGATGAAGATGGTGAACGAGACGCGCAAAATACTCGGTGACTCTTCCATTGGTGTAACGGCTACCACCGTACGGGTGCCAACCATTGGTGGCCACTCCGAAGCCGTGAATGCCGAGTTCTACCATGATTTTGATCTGGCTGAAGTGCGTGAAATACTGGAGAACACACCGGGAGTAATTGTGCAGGATGATGTGAAGAAAAATGTGTACCCGATGCCTATCCTATCCCACGGAAAGGACGAAGTATTTGTGGGGCGCTTGCGCAGAGATGAATCGCAACCCCGCACACTGAATATGTGGATTGTGGCCGACAACCTTCGCAAAGGTGCCGCTACTAATGCCGTGCAGATTGCCGAGTTTATGATGGAGAAGAATTTGGTTTATTAACAAAGTGAATCAAGAGACCCTGATTCTCGTGGAAATACTATTTCGGCTCTTTTAAGTAAATTTGCACCCTTATTATTTAAACACTCACTATGAAAAAAACTCTCATAATCATTGGCGTCATTCTGCTGGTGGTATTCATCCTGTACAGCTTCTTTGCAGGCCGCTATAATAAAATGGTCACCCTTCAGGAAGAAATTCCGAAAGCATGGGCCGATGTGGAAGCCCAATACCAACGCAGGGCCGATCTTATCCCCAACCTTGTCAACACGGTGAAGGGCTACGCCAACTTTGAACAAGAAACACTGACCAAAGTAATCGAAGCACGCGCCAGCGCTACCCAGGTAAAAATCGATCCGAGCAACATCACACCAGAGGATTTGCAGAAATTTCAGCAAGCACAAAGCGGGGTGAGTTCTGCACTTGGTCGCTTATTGGCCGTAGCCGAGAGCTATCCTGAATTGAAAGCCAATCAGAATTTTCTTGACCTACAGGCGCAGTTGGAAGGAACAGAAAACAGGATTACCGTGGCCCGCACACGCTTCAATGAAGTAGTGCAGCCATACAATGTTTACATTAAAACATTCCCCAACAATACCTTAGCAGGTATGTATGGTTTTTCAGCGAAGGGTTATTTCGAGGCCGACAAAGGTGCTGAGAAAGCTCCCGAAGTGAAGTTCTGATTGCAGAAATAGTTTAAGACGAAAGCCTGATCGAATTCCGGTCAGGCTTTTTGATTTCTAAGCGACCAAATTCACGTTAAGTCACTTCTTCTTATCTTTGATTCTATGAAAGCAGTCGAGTTCAAAGCCAAAATCAAAAGCAACAGGATTGAAATTCCCAAGAGGCTTCACAAAGATCTTTCTTCAAGGCATAAGAGCATACGAGTAATTATGTTAATGGATGATGCGGAAGGAAAAGCTTCAGACGAATTTCATCAGTTGACGAAAGAGCAATTCTTTAAAGGGTATGCCAAGACTGATTCCATTTATGATGGCTATTGATGGATCTAAAGTTTGGCGATATCGTCCTTCTTAAATTTCCGTTTACCGATGGCATCAAACACAAGAAACGCCCAGCGTTAGTAGTTCGGGACTCAAAAGACGGTGACATAATTGTTTGCCGAATTACGAGTAAACCATACAATACCTCTTTTGATGTAACGCTTGAAAGCTGGGGCCAGCTTGGATTACTTCTTCCATCCGTTATTCGGATTCACAAAATTGCATCTCTTGAAAAGGAGATGGTTGATAAAAAGATTGGCTCCCTGGATAAAGTGACTCGAGAAAACGTTAAAAGACTTTTTGCTAAGCTTGTTTGAATTGAACGGAGCCAAATAAAAAAACCTGATCATCACCGATCAGGTTTTTTCTGTTTTAGGATATAAACCCAGATTATGCATTAGGGGATTATCTGTAAAGATAACTGATTGATTTAATTAGATTTGGAACTGGTCTAACC
>JAIENH010000324.1 GCA_019751475.1 Cyclobacteriaceae bacterium | reverse complement strand
TTCACCCACGTTTCTGCCACCGGTTGAAGCCACCGGCTGTCAAAATCGCCTTTGGTGTCCACCAGGTTGTTAAACGTCAGGCTGCTGCCCGATAGTGCCCCTGACTCAAAAAGAAACTTCAGTTGCGACATAGGATGCAGTACCACTGCACCGTGAACGTAAAAGGCGATGGCCGTGCGATCAAAAAAGTCGATGCCCGTTTGCTGCTGCAATTCTTTAATGGCCCTCACACTGCCATCAATGGAACAACCGCTCACACCGGCTTGCTGTTTATCTACTGCCAGCACCAGAAAGTGGTTGTGCGGCAGGGTAAACGAAGTGTGCAGCGGGGTGCCATGCGCCTTCCATTGCTCACACATCTGCCGTAGTGAAGAGACAATCAGATTTTGCTCGGCAACTGTAAAGCTACGGCCGGCCTGGTAGACCCACACGCGGGCGTGCGAAGGCATTGTTTCAAAGGTCACGTACATGATACAGAAGTTATCACAGACAAAGATAACACCTAAAACTGAAGAGTGGTTTGTTTCGGGTGCGTAACAAATTGTCTTGAAGCTATCGCACGGACAAATTTCTGCGTTTCAAATCATGCGACTGCTCGTCCGATTTGACGGACGGACAGTATCCCCGGCCTTAAGGCCGGGGATACCAACTACTGCTATGATTGCGCGCCTACATACTGAAAAAGATGTATCACAAGTTAACGCGCAAAAGAGCGTAAATCTTTTAAATACCATAATCGTGTCAATTTGTTTATACATACGTTGTTTTTAACGCACTCTACAATTTGACAAAAAATTGTATTCCGAATGATGCATCAATCCCGCTAAAGGAAGCATTGGGCCGTTGTGCCAATTGATTATTAACACGCCACGTGGCGCTAGTGCCTCCATATAAATACCCACCCATAAAGGTTATGGAGAATTGACCTCGTTTGTTGAAAACATGGGCGATGATACAATCAAAGCCAAGTCCTGCGGTTCCCGTTCGCTCGTTCGTAACAGTTGTATTGAAATAGGACTGATTAGCGTTTGAAAGCAAGGACGAAAAGGATGAGGGATTAACCGGATCAGTGTAGAGAGAAAAATTTTGATAACCGGTGCCTATGTAAGGGTAGAGCCGAATCTTGGAAGAACTGATCAAATTGTAACCGAACAATAAGTCAAATCCATCACCTGATCCGATGGTAGCGTAGCTGGCATTTGAAGAAGAATGCAACTTGAACTGTTTTTGCAATGCCAAAACATACCAACGGTTTAGCCAAATGCCCACCCCCGCCTGACTTAGTGAAAGAGACGAAGGCAGAGATGGGTATCCGGCATCATTAAATTGAGAATTAACGGCATTAAGATTAGTGGTTGTTCGGGTGCCGCCCACTCCCACAAACCCGATGCGAACATCAATTTTAGTCTTCTCTTGACTTCGTGTGGTAAGAAATGAAACCAGAAGCAGGAAGCAAAGTGCTATTATTCTCATTAATTTATATTATTGAACACATGGATAATTTTGAGGCTGTATGGATTGACTTATACAACTAAAATCAAACGGGTCACAATTACTACCGTTTTGAATGCCATCGATCAATCCAACAAAAGCTCCACCAATTGCACAAAAGGGTGCGGCAAGTATGCCAGAACTTAATCCACCTATAAAACTTATTAAAGTTCCAGCCATCACATTTATCACGACCGAAGCAATTGTTGACACAATTTGAACAACAACATCGAATATAATTTTGTTTTCATAACTTTTTTTTACAAATTTTAATTAATTAAAAAGAATGAGTCAAGTCCTATCGATACTTTTAATTTTTCAGTTCATTTTTTTGGCTTGCGCCTCGTCATATAGGTCAATTGATCCGAGAAAAGTAGTCTATAACAATAGCCAGAATGTTAATGGATTAACTTTTAGCTATCACTACAATGTCTTACGTGAACAGGGTAACACTAAATACGCAAAAAATGAATTAAAGAAAGGTATGCATGTAGTTGCTATAAAAATTAGTAATAGATCTAACCGACCCGTGCAACTAGGAAAGTCGCTAAGCATTATTAATAATAGTAGTGGAATAAAAATATTGCTTATTGATCCTAAAGAGGCAAGTAAGACCTTAAAGCAACCAGTTGCTATTTATCTACTGTATTGTCTAATGACACCACTCCCAATCAGAGGATCAAAAGGGTACACCCGAGATGATGTTACCACCTTGGGATATATTATTGGGCCCGGCTTGGCAGCATCCAATATGTTAATAGCTTCTAAGTCAAATATGCGCTTCAGGGAAGAACTATTACAATACAATCTAACAGAAAAACTAATTGCTCCTGGAGAAGAAGTTTATGGTTTGGTTGAAATGATTTATACAGGCTACGAACCTCTAAGAATAGATTTAGACCCGTAACTTTCTGTTATTAATCAGTTAGTATATTTCCAGTCATCTCCTTGGGCACCGGCACGCCAATTAGTTTTAGAATCGTAGGGGCTAAGTCACCCAGCTTTCCGTCTTTTATTTTTCCAGAATATTGATCGTCCACCAATATACACGGCACTAAGTTCGTAGTGTGAGCAGTATTCGGAGAGCCATCTTCATTGATCATCAACTCCGCATTGCCGTGGTCGGCAATCACAATAGTAGTGTACCCATTCTTTCGCGCAGCCTCGGTCACTGCCTGGTTGCACTGGTCAACTGTCTCGCAGGCTTTTACGGCTGCACTAAACACACCCGTGTGGCCCACCATATCGGGGTTGGCAAAATTGAGGCAGATAAAATCCGCTTCTTTTTTATTCAGTTCGGGAATGATCTTGTCGCGAATGTCGGCTGCACTCATCTCTGGCTTCAAGTCATAGGTAGCCACTTTGGGTGAAGGACATAAAATACGACTCTCCCCTGGAAACATTTCTTCGCGCCCCCCGGAAAAGAAAAAAGTAACATGTGGATATTTTTCTGTCTCTGCAATCCGGATTTGTTTCTTCCCTGCATTGGCCAGCACCTCGCCCAGCGTATTGTTAAGATTGTCTTTATCAAAGATGACGTGAACATTTTTGAATGTGTCATCGTAGTTGGCCATGGTCACGTAGTGCAAGTTCATTTTCTTCATGCCTTGCTCCGGAAAATCTTGCTGCGTAAGGGCTTGCGTAATTTGACGGCCGCGGTCGGTGCGAAAATTAAAGTAGATTACTGCATCACCTTCCTGAATGGTGGCGATTGGTTTGCCGGCAGCATCCGTTGCCACAATCGGTTTGATAAACTCATCGGTTACACCTGCCTCGTAGGAGCGCTTCACTGCTCCGAGTACATCAGTCGTTTTTTCACCAACACCGTGTACCATTAAATCGTAAGCGAGTTTCACGCGCTCCCATCGCTTGTCGCGATCCATAGCATAGTAGCGGCCCACTACACTCGCAATCTGTCCGGTAGTTTTTTTAAGATGATCTTGCAAGTCGGTGAAGTAGTGAGTGCCACCCTTCGGGTCGGTATCGCGACCATCCGTAAAGGCATGAATGAACACGCGTGTGAGTCCCTGGTTTTTGGCGATGGTGCAAAGCCCTTTCAGGTGATTGATATGGGCGTGCACACCACCATCGGACAACAGCCCTATTAAATGAAGCGACTTGTTTTTTGATTTCGCGTAAGCGAGTGCCTCGAGCAATTGTGGGTTGGTGTCGAGTTCTTTTTCTTCTACGGCTTTGTTGATCTTGACCAGGTCTTGATACACCACTCTGCCTGCTCCGATGTTCATGTGGCCTACTTCCGAGTTGCCCATCTGACCTGCCGGGAGCCCTACTGCCAGGCCGGATGCCTCCAGCGTGCTGTGCGGATACTTTTCATAAAGCGAATGGATGTACGGTGTTTTCGCCTGGTCTACCGCAGATACTTTTTTGTTTTTGGCAATTCCCCACCCGTCAAGAATCATCAACAGCACTTTTTTATTCATAATTCAGCAAGATTTCTCCAAATATAACAGCCGGTGCCCGGATTTGGTGCGTAGGGTCACCCATCTTGGTCAGGCGGATTTAATGGCATACTTTTGGAATGAAAATGGGTCGAATGAAATACGGTTTTAGCTTTTCGGTGTTTTTTGTTGCGCTTGCGCTCACGGCCACGGCCCAGTCGGAGGTCTTTAGCCCGATGAAGGAGGCTATCAAGGCCAATGATGCGGGTGCATTGGTGAAGACGTTTGCCCAATCGGTGGAGATTAATTTTGAGGGTAACATCAGCACCTACAGCAAAGCGCAGTCAGAATTTGTGTTGAAGGATTTTTTCAAAAAGCATCCGGTCAACGACTTCAGCATTGTACACATGGGGTCGTCTAAAGGCGGATTGCAGTTTGCCATTGGCCGCTACCTCAGCGGAAGCGACAGTTATAATGTACTCATGCGGGTACGCCAGGTAGGCACCGACAACCTGGTGCATGAGATCAGCTTTGTAAAAGAGTAATGAGGCCGGCTTACCTCACCGAGGAGGCACTCCAAAAGTTCATTCAATCGGCCCTGGCCGAAGACATAGGCGAAGGCGACCACTCCAGTCGTGGGGCCTTTCCGGAAAATACATTGGCGAAAGCCCGGCTATTGGTAAAAGACAATGGCACCCTGGCGGGACTTTCGTTAGCACAACAAATATTTTTTCAAGTCGACCCAACGCTGGAGGTCAGATTTGCTAAGCAAGATGGTGACGAGGTACATCACGGTGATGTAGCGTTCATTGTCAGTGGTAAAGCCCGCTCCATTCTTTCTGCCGAGCGCCTCGTGCTCAACTGCATGCAGCGCATGAGTGGCATCGCCACCTACACCCGGCATCTCGCTTCGCTCATAGCCGGCACCAAGGCCCAACTGATGGACACACGCAAGACTACACCTAATTTTCGTTTGATGGAAAAGTGGGCCGTGGCAATCGGTGGAGGACTCAATCACCGGTTTGCGTTGTATGACATGATTATGCTGAAAGACAACCACGTAGACATGGCCGGTGGCATTCGAAAGGCAATTGAAAACACGCAGCGCTACCTGCGCGAATCGGGTAAGACCCTGAAGATTGAAATTGAAACACGCAACCTGCAAGAAGTAATGGAGGCAGTGACGACAGGTGGAATAGACGTGATCATGCTCGATAATATGAGCCTGGAGGACATGAGGTCAGCCGTAGCACTTATCGCGGGCCGCTACAAGATTGAAGCCAGCGGAGGAAT
>JAIENH010000417.1 GCA_019751475.1 Cyclobacteriaceae bacterium | reverse complement strand
CCTACAGCAATTACCGTGGTGTCAAACCGGAACGAGGGCTTGTGTCCAATGTCATATAAATAATTACGAATGCGTGTGCCGAGGTTGAAGAGCGCAGCGAACGGATACAGCAGGAGTTTTATTATTTTCATTACGCCCTTGGCACCAAATCAATACATTTGAACAAAATCATTGCTTTATGCAAACGCCAAATATAAACGATGTTGCCACTTATTTGGAATCGCTGGCGCCCCGCCCCTACCAGGAAGATTACGATAACTCCGGCCTGATCACCGGCAACCCACATGCTCTCGTAAAGGGCATACTCGTATCACTGGATTGCACCGAGGCCGTGGTGGAAGAAGCCAAGTCTATGAATTGCAACCTGATTGTGGCTCACCACCCTATCGTTTTTAAGGGCCTGAAAAAGCTTACCGGAGGAAACTATGTTGAGCGTACCGTCATTCAAGCCATTAAAAATGATATCGGCATCTATGCCATCCATACCAATCTTGATAACGTGGAGGCAGGCGTTAACAAAAGGATCGCAGAAAAAATTGGACTCGTAAATACACGAATTCTAAAACCAAAGAAAGACACCCTCACCAAACTTGTCACATTCGCTCCCAAGGCAAATGTTGATACTGTGCTGGCTGCACTACACGAAGCTGGTGCCGGTCAAATTGGTAACTATAAAAACTGCAGCTTTCGAGTGGAAGGTATCGGTACTTTCCAACCTTCGGATGCTGCTCAGCCACACATCGGAAAACAGGGACAACAGGAGCACGTGGCCGAACTTCGCATTGAAGTAATTTTCCCATCGCATAGTGAAAAAACCATAGTGGCGGCCCTCAAGAAATCGCATCCCTATGAAGAAGTAGCCTACTACCTCACAAAGTTAGAGAACGAAAACCAGGAGGTTGGTGCAGGCATGATTGGTGAGTTAGCCACACCAGAGGAACCAATTGCATTTCTCAGGCGTTTAAAGACACAGATGCAAGTGGGGGTCGTTCGTCATACATCATTATTGATTAGAAAGATAGAGCGGGTAGCCGTGTGCGGAGGCGCAGGCAGTTTTCTGCTATCGGAGGCAATTCGCCAACAGGCAGACATCTTTGTCTCAGCCGACTTTAAATACCATGAATTCTTTGATGCCGATGGCAAAATAATCGTGGCAGATATTGGTCATTATGAGTCTGAGCAGTTTACAAAAGAGCTTCTGAAAGATGTTTTGACCGAAAAATTCCCTACTTTTGCGATCAATTTTTCAAAAACCGTCACCAATCCAATCAGTTACTTGTAAATAATGGAAAATCAGGCAATTACACAAAAACTGGAAGCCCTCGTCAAGTTACAGTCCATCGACACAAAATTAGACCAACTACGCAAGCTTCGGGGCGATCTGCCAGACGAAGTTCAAGACCTGGAAGATGAAATTGAGGGGTATAAGACCCGGATGACACGCTTCGAGGCCGATCAAAAGGAGATTGAAGACAATATCAAGAAGAACAAGGAAGGTATTAAGGAGGCTGAAAAACTCGTGAAGAAGTATAATGAGCAGCAGAAAAATGTAAAGAATAACCGCGAGTTTGATGCCATTACCAAAGAGATCGAACTGCAGGAATTAGAGGTGCAGATTTGCGAGAAGCGGATAAAAGAAGCCAAAGAAAAGATTGAAGAGAAGAAGGCAGAGATTGGCAAAATAGATGCCCTGATTAAAGAGCGCATCAGCGACCTGGAGAACAAGAAGAAAGAGTTGGAGGAGATTGCCGGAGAAAGCCAGGAAGAAGAAAAGAAATTGCTGGCCGACCGTGAAAAAGCAGCCAAGAAAATTGAAGACAAACTTCTCAAGTACTACGAGCGCTTGCGCGGAAACCTGTCCAACGGACTGGCCGTAGTGCGGGTGGTGCGTGGCGCAGCAGAAGGTTGCAACATTATCATACCTCCTCAGAAAATAGCCGAGATTCGAGAGAAGAAAAAAATCGTAATTGATGAACACTCTGGCCGCATCTTGGCAGATGTTGACATGGAATCAATGGAGGAGGAAGCAAAGCCTAAGAAAGCAGCTCCTGCAAGACGTACTAAAAAAGTTGCTTAACAACCATTTACCATCACTGATAAAAAAAGCAGTCGTTTTCGCCTGCTTTTTTTTATTCATCTCATGGTCGTCTCAGGGCAGCACAGACAATGTGTGGCAATTTGAGCCAACCCTTGATCGCGTTTACAAACTTATTCTTGACCTACAGACCGATCAGGCTTACGCTGACTTGGCGCAGGTAAAAAACGTAAACGAACTCCATAAAATCTATCTTCAAAGCCTTCTTGAGACAGCCGATATGCTGATCACTGAAGATGAAAAACGCTGGGATAAAATCAACGAAGGACTCAAGGCAAGGATCGACAAAGTAGCTGCCATGCCACCTTCTGCCGAAACGCTCTTCCTCAAAGCTGAACTTAGTCTACAGCGCGGCTTTAATTTATTAAACATGAGTCAGGAGGTAAACGCTGTGTTTGCCATCCGGCAAGCCTACCAGGCTACCCAAGAATGCTTCAAAAAGTACCCTAACTTCATTCCTATTAAAAAAACGTACGGAGTGATACAAGTAATGGTGGGCTCTGTGCCCGACAAGTATCAGTGGTTCATGAATTTCCTGGGGATGAAAGGCTCTGTTATTGTGGGCCAGCGGCAGTTGGATGAGCTTCGCCTGTCGAAGTCTTCATTGAGTGCAGAAGCGACCATACTATTCTTTACGATCAAAGGCTTTATCAATCAGCAATTTGGCGAAGCGGCCAAAGGTTTTCAGGATTGCTTAACAAGAGATCCAGAAAATCGGCTCCTGCTTTTTCTTGGCATCAATATGCTAATGAAAGATTCGCAAAGCGAAGAAGCACTCAGACTTATTCAAACCCTTGATAAAAAGCCTAACGGGCTAAAGATGCTCTACGTAGAATACCTTCGCGCAGAAGCGCTTCTGCACAAAGGAGAGTATACCGCAGCCATTCAATCTTATCTAAGATTTCTAAAAGGATATAACAGTCAGAGCTTTCGCAAGGATGCATATTATAAAATCGGCTTGTGCCAACTGCTCATGGGTGACAAGGAAAGCATGCTTAAAAGCTTTGACATTGCACGCAAAACGGGCAAGTCCGTATCCGACCCAGATAAATATGCCGCAGCGATGTTAGAGGACTCCGCCATGCCAAACGTCAAAATCTTGAAGGTTCGATTTTACACCGATGGCGGCTACTACAAAGAAGCTAAGGACATGCTCAAGTCCATCTCTCCCACCGACTTGACAGGCAAAAAAGACCTGACGGAATTTTATTATCGCAAAGGCAGGCTCGCCCACAAGACACAAGACCTTGCCAGTGCCAAATTGTTTTATCAGCAGACTATTGACATGACAGGTCAAAACCCGTGGTACTTCGCCCCAAATGCTGCATTGCAGTTGGGATACATCAGTCAATCGCAGGGCAACAACGCAGAAGCGAAGAAGTACTTTGAGAAAGCCTTGAGCTACAAAAAGTACGAATACAAAAACGGGATTGATACCAAGGCCAAATCGGCCCTTGAAAACCTGAATAAGAAATCAACCCTTTGACGAGGCAAGCACACTTTCTCGCTCGGATGAAAGTCGGCTAAGGTGATCTGTATTATTATAAAGCGCTACGCTATACTGCTTCTCGGTTCGGTTAAGAATATAAAGTCCTAAATTTTTATGCTCAAACATATCCATGGAGCGGAGCGGGTAGTTCAGAAGCTGGCAAAGCAAAATCCGCATGGCGCGCCCATGCATGCAGACCAAAATAGTTTTATCCTCGGAGCGTGACTCCAACAATTTAATAAACGATCGTTGGCGTTCGGCCACCTGGTCGGGGCTCTCACCGCTCTCGATAGGCATCGAGGTCTTTCCCTCCTGCCATTGACGCAACACCCAATGATAATAGGCGTCTTCTTCCGGAGTGATCTGCTGCCCCTCGCGGCTTCCCCAACTAATTTCATTAAGGGCCGTTAGTGCTTCGTGAGGAATACCCTGTTGAATAAATCGCTCAATAGACTGCTGACTTCTAATCAAGGCCGATGTGTAAACACGCTGAAAAGGTATTGAATGATAGCGCTCATAAAACGCCTCCGCCTGTGACAGCCCCCGGGCATTTAAAGGTGCATCCACACCACTACCTTGCACAATCCCACGAAGGTTGTAATCGGTCTGGCCGTGCCGGATTAAATATATTTTTTGAGACACCAATTTCTTCTAATTTGCTACGGCTAAATGCCCTCGTTTAAACGCGCGCAAAGATAATTAAATCAACGACCTTCCATACCCTCCGATGGCTTCCAAGAAACTATTTCCTCACGATCTCACCATTGAGCAACTGAACAGCTTTTCGCGCAATACCCTGGTAGAGCACCTGGGCATTGTGGTGACTAACCTGGGCGATGATTTTATCGAAGCAAAAATGCCGGTCGATCACCGAACACATCAGCCGTATGGTTTGTTACATGGTGGAGCTTCGGTGGCCTTAGCGGAAACACTCGGTAGTGTGGCGGCCCATTGCACACTGAATGATGGAAATAAGTATTGTGTAGGATTAGAAATCAATGCCAACCATATCAAGAGTGTAAAGAGCGGCTACGTGGTCGGCACCGCAAGGCCTATCCATGTGGGGCAGCGTACTCAAGTTTGGGAGATAAAAATAACAACCGAAGCAGACGAGTTGGTGTGCGTGAGTCGTATAACCATGGCCGTGATTGACAAACGATAAGAAAAATGGAGCGAGCTTCGCTGACCTTTGATATTTCGATGGACAAACTGCTGCCCGGACTCATGTCGCGGTATTATGATCAGCATGTTTCATTTGCTCTCTGGCGATTGCCCAACAGCAACTCTGTTTGCCTGGCTGGAAGCAACGAAGTGAAACGCATGGAGGAAGTCTCGCTAGAGGAGTCCCCACCTGGTTATATCTTCTCTCCTTTTCACCCTGATCAGTCCAAGATTTTTCTGCCGGCTGATGAACTGCTCGTATTCGAGGATCAACAACTCGCTACTGCGAAAAGTAAATTTTTAGATGAGGTAAGATCGCAACCGCAAGAAAAGTCAACTTGTGCCACGAGCTTCTATTCAGCCTCAACTGCCAACCAGACAAGTGCCGATCAATAGGGATTTCAAAAATTAGTGCTAGCCTGCCGGGATG